>NZ_JARBCJ010000082.1:0-13822 GCF_028803055.1 Mumia sp. | reverse complement strand
GCCATGACGAACGCGGCGAAGCACTCCGGTGCCGACCGCATCGACGTCTACGTCGAGGTCGGGAGTGCGGCGGCGGAGGTCTTCGTGCGCGATCGCGGCGTCGGGTTCGACCCGTCGGCGATCCGGGAGGACCGGTTGGGCATCCGCCGCTCGTTGGTGGCGCGCATGCACAGGCACGGCGGCACGGCCGTCGTACGCTCAGGACCAGGGGAGGGCACGGAGGTTCGACTCGCGTTGCCCCTCGTACGAGACAAGGCGCCCAGCGGCGCGCACGAGGCTGCGCGCAACGGCGCGGACGGAGGAGGAGACGCGTGAGCACCCCGACGCAGACCGGCAGCTTGAGGGACCTCGGCGTCCTGCTCGTCGACGACCACGCGATGTTCCGGACGGGTGTGCGGGCCGAGCTCGGCAGCACGGTCCGGATCGTGGCGGAGGCCGGGGACGTCGACGAGGCGGTGCGTGCGGTGGAGTCGTACCGTCCCGACGTGGTCCTGCTCGACGTCCACCTCCCGGGAGGCGGCGGTGCGGAGGTCCTCCGCCGGGTCGCGACCCGCTACCCGGACACGAAGTTCCTCGCCCTGTCGGTGAGCGACGCCGCCGAGGACGTCATCGGGGTGATCCGCGCGGGCGCCCGGGGCTACGTCACCAAGAACATCACGGGCGACGAGCTGGTGGACGCGATCCGTCGGGTGGCCGGTGGCGACGCGGTCTTCTCGCCGCGGCTGGCGGGATTCGTGCTCGACGCGTTCGCGGGGACGATCGAGGTCGCGCAGGTCGACTCCGACCTCGACCGGCTCACCGAGCGCGAACGTGAAGTGATGCGCCTGATCGCCCGTGGCTACGCCTACAAGGAGGTCGCCAAGGAGCTCTTCATCTCCGTGAAGACCGTCGAGACCCACGTGTCGTCCGTGCTGCGCAAGCTCCAGCTGTCGAGCCGTCACGAGCTCACCCGGTGGGCCAACGACCGCCGCCTGATCTGAGGCGCCCCGGACAGCGCCCTTGGGCGGCGCTCGACCGTGTCGCCGGTGTCGGTGCGGCACGGTAGACAAGACGCATGAGATGCCAGTTCGTGCCGCCGTACCTCCTCGACCGGCTCGCCGATGTCGGCCACGGCCACGCCGCCGACTGGTTCGGCCGCACCCGCGGGCTCGACGAGCGGCTGAGGGAGCGGCGCGCGACGACGTCACCGTCGGTCGCGCAGCCGCCCGACGCGGACGGGACCAAGACGATCTACAGCGCCGGGGGTGGGACGAGCCTGCCGGGCGACAAGGTCCGCGGTGACGCCGACCCGCCGACGGGAGACCAGGCGGTCGACGAGGCGTACGACAGCACCGGCATCGTGCACGAGCTGTTCTCCACCGTCTACGGACGCAGTGGCATCGATGACGCAGGCAGCACCGTCACCGTCACGGTCCACTTCGGGCGGGCCTACGACAACGCCTTCTGGGACGGTGACCAGCTGGTGTTCGGTGACGGAGACGGCGAGGTGTTCGAGCGGTTCACCAAACCGCCTGACGTGCTCTTCCACGAGTTCACCCACGGCGTCACGCAGTTCACCGCGGACCTGCGCTACTCGGGTCAGTCCGGTGCGCTCAACGAGTCGGTGTCCGACTGCTTCGCGGCCATGGCGCTCCAGCGCCAGTTCGACCAGACCGCCGAGCAGGCCGACTGGTTGATCGGCGAGGGCCTCTTCAAGCCGAGCATCAACGCCGTCGCGCTCCGCTCGATGCGCGAGCCCGGCACGGCGTACGACGACCCGCTGCTGGGCAGGGACCCGCAGGTCGGGTCCATGCGCGACTACGTCGAGACCACGGCCGACAACGGTGGCGTGCACATCAACTCCGGCATCCCCAACAAGGCGTTCACCCTCGCGGCGCTGCGCCTGGGCGGCTACACGTGGGAGCGCACCGGGAGGATCTGGTACGCCGCGCTGACCGGGGACGCGGTCGGACGTGACAGCGGGTTCGGCGAGTTCGCTGCCGCGACGGTCGCCGCGGCGGGGGACCTCTACGGCGAGGAGGAGGCCGACGCCGTGAGCGCGGCGTGGGAGGAGGTCGGTGTCACCCCGGGTCTCGATGCCGCGGATGCGGGCGCTCCGGCCCGTCGTTCGGGGCGGATCGTGGTGTCGCGCACGGGCGGCTTCACCGGCGTGGTGCGCGAGGCCGCGGTCGACGCCGACGAGGGGCCTCTCGGGGCCGAAGTGGCGTCGATTCTCCAGCAGGTCAACTTCACGGCGCTGCCCATCCGCGACGCCGATCCGCGGGGCGCCGACCGGTTCACCTACACGTTCACGTACGGCGACCAGCAGGTGACGGTCCCGGAGAGCGCGCTCACTCCCGAGCTCGAGCGGGTGGCCACGTTGGTTCTCGGCCGGTTGGCAGATACCCCCTAGGGGTATACTGTCGGTGGCATGAGCGGTCATCACCACGGGCCGGGGATGCCCACGGAACACGTGCACGGCAGACACGCAGGTCACGCCCACGACCCGGACATGGCGGGCCACGAGGGTCACGAGATGGCGGGCGAGGGGCACGCGGGCCACGGCGACCACGTCGGTCAGTTCCGTCGTCTGTTCTGGATCATGCTCGTCATCGCCGTGCCCGTCGTGGGCTTCTCCGGCATGTTCGCGGACATCGTCGGCTACGACCTTCCTGACGCGACCTGGGTCGGCTGGGTCTCTCCGCTGATCGGCACCGTGATGTACGCCTGGGGCGGCCAGCCGTTCCTGAGCGGCGCCGTGAGCGAGATCCGTGCACGCCAGCCGGGCATGATGCTGCTCATCGGGCTCGCGATCACCGTCGCGTTCGTGTCGTCGTGGGGTGCGAGTCTCGGGATCCTCCACCACCAGCTCGACTTCTGGTGGGAGCTCGCGCTGCTGATCGTCATCATGCTGCTCGGTCACTGGATCGAGATGCGCTCGCTCGCGCAGACGACCTCCGCGCTCGACTCGCTGGCGGCGCTCCTGCCGGACGAGGCAGAGCGTGTCGAGGGCGACCAGATCGTGACGGTCGCGCCGTCCCGGCTGCGGGTCGGCGACCTGGTCGTCGTACGCCCCGGTGGCAGCGTCCCCGCGGACGGACGCATCGTGGAGGGCGCCGCCGACATCGATGAGTCGATGGTGACGGGGGAGTCGCGGCCGGTCCCGCGCGGCGTCGGGGATCCCGTGGTCGCGGGGACGGTTGCCACCGACTCCGGTCTGCGGATCGAGGTCACCGCCGTCGGCGACCAGACCGCGCTCGCGGGCATCCAACGGCTGGTCACCGAGGCGCAGAGCTCGTCGTCGCGAGCCCAACGCCTCGCCGACACCGCTGCCGCGTGGCTGTTCTGGTTCGCGCTGGGTGCTGCTCTGATCACGGCACTGGTGTGGTCACTGATCGGTGAGCCCGACGAGGCGGTCGTCCGCACCATCACGGTCCTGGTCATCGCCTGTCCGCACGCCCTCGGGCTCGCCATCCCGCTGGTCGTGTCCATCGCGACCGAGCGCGCGGCCCGCGGCGGCGTCCTCGTCAAGGATCGTCTCGCCCTCGAGAGCATGCGCACCGTCGACGCGGTGCTGTTCGACAAGACCGGCACCCTGACCAAGGGCGAGCCCACCGTGACGGCCGTCGAGACCACCGGCGGGCGCAGCCCGGACGAGGTGCTCGCGCTCGCCGCCGCGGCGGAGTCCGACAGCGAGCACCCGCTCGCGAGGGCGATCACGGCCGCTGCTCGCGGCCGGGGTCTGACGGTGGGCGTCTCGGGCGGGTTCAGCTCGTCGCCGGCCGTGGGCGTGACCGCGGTGCTCGACGGCAGGCGGGTGCAGGTCGGAGGGCCTGCGCTCCTCGAGCAGGAAGGCGGGCGCGAGCTCGGTGTGGCCGAGGCGTGGCGGACGAAGGGCGCGATCATCCTCCACGTCCTCGTCGACGGGGAGGTGGCGGGTGCGCTCGCGCTCGCTGACGAGGTGCGCGAGGAGTCGAGGCAGGCCGTGGACGCCCTGCACTCGATCGGGGTGCAGGTCGTGATGATCACCGGTGACGCCGAGGCGGTGGCGCGGGCGGTCGCCGACGAGCTGGGCATCGACCGCGTCTACGCCGGTGTCCGCCCCGAGGACAAGGCTGCCAAAGTCTCCGAGCTGCAAGGAGAGGGACTCAAGGTCGCGATGGTCGGCGACGGCGTCAACGACGCACCGGCACTCGCCCAGGCCGACGTCGGGATCGCGATCGGCGCCGGCACCGACGTCGCGATCGCCTCTGCCGGCGTCATCCTGGCGAGCTCCGACCCGCGCTCGGTTCTCTCGGTGATCGCGCTGTCGCGGGCGACGTACCGCAAGATGAAGCAGAACCTCTGGTGGGCCGCGGGCTACAACCTGATCTCGGTGCCGCTCGCTGCGGGTGTCCTGGCGCCGGTCGGCTTCGTGCTCCCGATGTCGGTCGGAGCGATCCTGATGTCGGCGTCCACGGTGGTCGTCGCCCTCAACGCGCAGCTGCTCCGCCGCCTCGACCTCCGTCCCGACGTCGTCGGACGAGACGTCGCCTGAGACGACGATGCGTTCCGACCAGCGTGTGGTCGGAACGCATCGTCGCTCAGCACGAGCCGTACGGTCAGGCGGCCGTCGCCAGCGCCTCTCGTGCGGCCTTCTCGGCCTCGCGCTTCTCGCGACGCAGCGCCTTCGACTCCGGCGAGTTGCCGACCTTGTACGGGTCGGACGGCTTCTTGCCGAGAGCGGCGAGCTGACGGGCGACGCTGCCGATCTGCTTCGAGAGACGACCGGTGTTGTAGTGCAGGTTGTACTTCTCGACGAGTCGGCGCACGTCCTTCGCGACCTCGGGATAGCGGCGCGCCGGGATGTCGGGGAAGAGGTGGTGCTCGATCTGGTAGGACAGGTTGCCCGACATCACGTGGAAGAGCTTGGAGCCGGTGATGTTCGCCGAGCCGAGCAGCTGGCGGAGGTACCACTGGCCGCGCGTCTCGTTCTGGGCCTCCTCCTCGGTGAACGTCTCCACCTCGGCGGGGAAGTGCCCGCAGAAGATGATGATGAACGTCCACACGTTGCGGATGATGTTGGCGGCGACGTTGCCGCCGAGCACGGCCAGCGGGACCCACCAGGCGGTGAACGGCACGAGCGCGACCGAGGCGAGCGGGAAGGCGACGTAGTCCTTGACGACCTGACGACGCACCTTCTGAAGCGCACGCTTCTTGCGGGCGGTGAACTCAGCCTTGCTCATGCGGCCACCGAGGTACTCGTCCAGCTCGATGCCGTGGTACATCACGCCCCACTCGAAGAAGAGCATGAGGAGCGACGCCAGCGGCAGGTTGAACCGGTGGCTCGGGTACCAGGGCTGCTCGTCGTCGATCCGGAACAGGTTGTAGCCGATGTCCCGGTCCATTCCGTGGATGTTGGTGTAGGTGTGGTGGATGTAGTTGTGGCCGTGCTTCCAGTCCTGGGCCGGCGCCACGTTGTCCCACTCGTACTTCTTGCCGTCGACGACCGGGTCGTTCATCCAGTCGTACTGGCCGTGCATCACGTTGTGCCCGATCTCCATGTTCTCGAGGATCTTGGAGATGCCGAGGCTCGCGATGCCGCCGACGAAGGCGGGCGGGAAGAACGGCATGAAGACGCCGACGCGGCCGACGACGTCGCACACGCGCTGTGCCTTGATCACGCGGCGGATGTAGTCGGCGTCCTTCTGGCCGAGGTCGTCCAGGACGCGCTGGCGCACCTTGTCGAGCTCCTTGCCGAACTCCTCGAGCTGCTCGTACGTCATCAGGTCCAGCCCGATGGTGGCGCGGGTCGAGGCGTCCTCGCCGACGAGGGGGACGGGCGCCTGGTTGTGGTTGCTGGCGCTGAGCGGCTCGATCGGGGCGCGCTTCTTGCGGTAGTGGGACATGGGTTACCTCTCAGAGGGCGACGTTGACGTCGCCGACGGGGACCTGGACGCAGATCTTGACGGTCTCGTCGGTGTTGGCGGTGACCTCGCCCGAGATGACATGGCGGACGGCACCGTGGTTCTTCTTGATGGCGCAGGTGTTGCAGACGCCCATGCGGCAGCCGAAGTCGGGCGTGAGCCCGGCCTTCTCGGCCTGCTCGAGGATGGTCGCGCCGGAGTTGGCGGCGTCGATGCCGCTGTCGTCGAAGGTGAGGGTCCCGGTCGCGTCTGCTGCGGAGAGATCGACCGTCGGGACCTTGAAGTATTCCTGGCGCAGCTGCGCTGCGGCGCCGATCTCGTCGTACGCGTCCCGCACCGACGCGATGAGCCCGGCAGGCCCGCACACGTAGGTGAGAGTGGTGGTGGGGTCGACGTCGAGATGCTTGAGATGGACGAGGTCGAACCGCCCGGTCAGCTCGGCGTCGGGCTCGGGGACACGGGTGTAGACGCGGACCACGCGCACCGCGCCGTACGAGGCGGCGAGCTCGTCGAGCTCGGCGGAGAACATCTCGTCCTCGCGGCTGCGGGCGTAGTGGAGGAAGGTGACGCGCCCCGTGTGGCCGTCGTCGCGGAGCGTCCGCAGCATCGACATGACGGGTGTGATCCCGCTGCCGCCGGAGAGCAGCAGCAGGTCCTCTGGGACGGTCTCGGGCAGCACGAACTCGCCGGCGGCCTGAGACAGGTGCACCAGGGTCCCCGGGGCCAGCTCGTGGTGCAGGTACTGGGAGACGTAGCCGTCCGGGTGCGCCTTGACGGAGACGCTGAAGAGCCCGTCCTTGCGGCGGGCTGAGCTGGAGACCGAGAAGACGCGCACGCGGCGCTTGCCGTCGACCTCCACGCCGAACTCGACGTGCTGCCCGGGCGCGAAGCCCTCCCAGACGCCGTTGGGCCGGAGCACGACCGTGCTGGCGACACCGGTCTCGTGGATCACCTCGACGACCCGGGCGCGGACGTGCTGCACCACGAGCATGGGGTGGATCTGGTCGAGATAGTGGTCGATGGTGTGGGGCGAGGTCAGGGCAGCGATCGGACGCGAGGCGAGCGCCTTGCGGACGATTCCCATGGGGCCTCCGAGGGTTCAGTGAACGGCCGTGCACCAACAACCTACGCAACCGTAGGTTGGTCGGCAACCCCGCTTGGCTGTGACGGCGGTCACGAGACTCCCCGGTCGCCCCTCGTTGCGGTCGCTCCACCATCGAGATCCGCGGGCGCGCACTACGCTGAGGCGCATGGAGTCGCAGTCGTACGTCATCGTTCTGTTCGGGGCGACGGGGGACCTGGCACGGCGCAAGCTGCTGCCAGGGCTGCTCCACCTCTGGCAGGCCGGCCTGCTCCAGGACGCCCGGATCGTCGGCACGTCGCTCGACGACATGGACCTCGACAAGTTCCGCACGCTGACGCGTGACGCGGTCGACGAGTTCAGCACGCCGGCACCCACCGACGAGGCATGGGCCGAGTTCGCCGGCATGCTCCGCTGGGCGCCTGGTGACGAGGGCGCAGACGGGCTTGCCGCCGTCGTTCGCAAGGCCGAGTCCGAGGTCAGCGGCGAGCCGCAGGTCCTGCACTACCTGAGCGTTCCGCCCAAGGCCGCGCTGTCGGTCGTGCACGAGATCGACGAGGCCGGCCTGGCGCCGCGCTCGCGGATCATCATGGAGAAGCCCTTCGGCACCGACCTCGCGTCGGCCCGGCGTCTGAACGCGGCGCTCCACGAGGTGTTCCGCGAGGACCAGATCTTTCGTATCGACCACTTCCTCGGCAAGGAGGCGGCGCAGAACATCCTGGCGTTCCGCTTCGCCAACGGCCTGTTCGAGCCGATCTGGAACCGCAACCACATCGAACACGTCCAGATCGACGTGCCGGAGACACTGGGGCTCGGTGGGCGGATCGGGTTCTACGAGGAGACCGGCGCCTATCGGGACATGGTCGTGACCCACCTCTTCCAGGTGCTCGGCTTCGTCGCCATGGAGCCGCCGACGGCACTCACCCCGCACGCGATCACCGAGGAGAAGAACAAGGTCTTCCGGTCGATGCTGCCCATCGAGCCCGCCGACGTCGTCCGCGGCCAGTACGCGGGCTACCGCGAGGAGCCGGCCGTGTCGGACGACTCCGAGACGGAGACGTTCATCGCGCTGCGGTGCTGGATCGACAACTGGCGGTGGGCGGGAGTGCCGTTCTACCTCCGTACGGGCAAGAAGCTCGCCGAAGGCGCGCGGATCATCTCGATCGCGTTCCGGGAGCCGCCCAAGAGCATGTTCCCCGAGGGGTCGGGTGTGGGTGCGCAGGGCCCGGACCACCTGACGTTCGACCTCGCGGACCGCGCGCGGCTGTCGCTGTCGTTCTACGGCAAGAAGCCCGGGCACGGCATGCGGATGGACAAGTACTCGATGCAGTTCTCGTTCCACGAGGACCCCGGCGCGGTGTCGGCCCTCGAGGCGTACGAGCGGCTCATCTACGACGCGATGCGCGGCGACCACACGCTGTTCACGACCGCCGACGGCATCGAGCAGCTGTGGGGTCTCTCGCAACAGCTCATCGACCACCCGTCGCCGGTCAGGGTCTACCCGCCGGGCTCGTGGGGGCCGAACGCGATCCACCAGCTGATCGCGCCGAACGCCTGGCGGTTGCCGTTCGAGCGCCCGTGGCGGGAGCACAAGGATGAGCCGCACGACGACGGGCACACGGAGACGCCGCGCTGACGGCCCGCTCGGAGGTCAGGACTGAAGAAGCGACGGGAGCTCGCTCGCCGCTAGCGTGGCGGCCATGGACACCGCCCGCCACCCCGCTCCTCCTCCCCAGGCCGACTCCGACCACGCGGCGGACCGCCACGACCTGATCCGCGTGCAGGGCGCGCGCGAGAACAACCTCAAGGACGTGAGCGTCGAGATCCCCAAGCGCCGGCTCACGGCGTTCACCGGGGTCTCCGGCTCCGGCAAGAGCTCGTTGGTCTTCGCCACGATCGCCGCGGAGTCTCAGCGGATGATCAACGAGACGTACTCGGCGTTCGTCCAGGGCTTCATGCCGTCGCTCGCGCGTCCCGAGGTGGACCATCTGGAAGGGCTCACCACGGCGATCATCGTTGATCAGGAGCGCATGGGGGCGAACCCGCGCTCCACGGTCGGCACCGCCACCGACGCCAACGCGATGCTGCGGATCCTCTTCAGCCGCCTCGGCACCCCGCACATCGGGCCGCCGACGGCCTTCGCGTTCAACGTCCCGACCCGTACGGCGAGCGGCGTGATGAAGACCGAGAAGGGCGGGAAGGAGGAGAAGACGGTCGTCCGCGGCGCGGTCTACCAGGGCGGCATGTGTGCGCGCTGCGAGGGGATGGGAGTGACCAGCGACTTCGACCTGACCGCGTTGTACGACGAGTCGAAGAGTCTCGAGGAGGGCGCGCTGACCGTCCCGGGATACAGCATGGACGGCTGGTACGGACGCATCTTCAGCGGCGCCGGCATCCCGATGGACAAGCCGATCGCGAAATTCACCAAGAAGGAGCTCCAGCAGCTCCTCTACGCGGAGCCGACCAAGATCAAGGTCGAGGGCATCAACCTCACGTACGAGGGTCTGATCCCCAAGATCCAGAAGTCGATGCTCTCGAAGGACGTCGACGCCATGCAGCCGCACGTGCGTCGATTCGTGGAGCGCGCGATCACGTTCACGACCTGCCCCGACTGCGACGGCACCCGGCTGAGCAAGGAGGCGCTCTCCTCGACGATCCGGGGAAAGAACATCGCCGACCTCTGCCGGATGCAGATCAGCGACCTCGCGGCGTGGATGCGTGAGCTCGACGAGCCGGGAGTCGCCCCCCTCGTCCGCGGCCTCCAGCACCTGCTCGTCGCGTTCCAGGAGATCGGCCTGGGATACCTGAGCCTCGAGCGTCCCGCCGGCACGCTGTCGGGCGGCGAGGCGCAGCGGACCAAGATGATCCGCCACCTCGGCTCGTCCCTCACCGACGTCACGTACGTCTTCGACGAGCCCACCATCGGGCTCCACCCGCACGACATCGAGCGGATGAACCAGCTGCTCCTCCAGCTGCGCGACAAGGGCAACACCGTCCTCGTCGTCGAGCACAAGCCGGAGACGATCGCGATCGCCGACCACGTGATCGATCTCGGTCCCGGCGCGGGGACCAACGGCGGCACGATCTGCTACGAGGGCACGATCGAAGGGCTCCGGGAGAGCGACACGACCACCGGGCGCCACCTCGACGACCGCGCGAGGCTCAAGGAGGAGGTCCGCACGTCCACCGCGGCGCTCGAGATCCGTGGCGCGTCGATGCACAACCTGCAAGACGTGGACGTCGACGTGCCGCTGGGCGTGCTGTGCGTCGTCACCGGCGTCGCCGGCTCGGGCAAGAGCTCGCTGATCCACGGCTCGATCGCCGAGCGCGACGGCGTGGTCGTCGTCGACCAGGGCGCCATCAAGGGTTCGCGACGCAGCAACCCCGCGACGTACACGGGTCTGCTGGAGCCGATCCGCAAGGCCTTCGCCAAGGCCAACGGCGTGAAGCCGGCGCTGTTCAGCTCCAACTCGGAGGGAGCGTGCCCGGCCTGCAAGGGCGCAGGAGTGATCTTCACCGAGCTCGGGGTGATGGCGACCGTCGAGTCGACCTGCGAGGAGTGCGAGGGCCGGCGCTTCCAGGGATCGGTCCTCGAGTACACCTTCGGTGGCCGCAACATCGCCGAGGTGCTGGCGATGTCGGTGACCGATGCCGAGGCGTTCTTCAGCGACGGTGACGCACGGACACCGGCTGCGCACAAGATCCTCCACCGGCTGGTCGACGTCGGGCTCGGCTACCTCAGCCTCGGGCAGCCGCTGACGACCCTGTCGGGCGGAGAGCGGCAACGGCTCAAGCTGGCGGCGCAGATGGCCGAGAAGGGGGACGTCTACGTCCTCGACGAGCCGACCACCGGTCTCCACCTCGCCGACGTCGAGCAACTGCTCGCGCTGCTCGACCGGCTGGTGGACTCCGGGAGGTCGGTGGTGGTCATCGAGCACCACCAGGCCGTGATGGCCCACGCGGACTGGATCATCGATCTCGGTCCGGGAGCAGGCCACGACGGAGGCAGGGTCGTCTTCGAGGGCACCCCCGCTGATCTCGTCGCCGACCGGTCGACCCTCACCGGCAAGCACCTCGCGGACTACGTGGGCGTCTGAGCGCAGACTCGGTGGGCGTCAGAGCCAGCGGTCCTCGACCATCCTGACGCCTTCGGTGCGAGCCAGGCCCAGGCGGCGAAGCTCGCTGACGTAGGCGTCGGCCGCCGCGGCAGCGGCACGTGAGACGTCGGCTGTCATCACCGACGTACGGACGAACGTCCCGCGGCGCCCCAGCGTCTCGACGACGCCTTCGGCCTCCAGTGCGCGGTAGGCCTTCGCCACGGTGTTCACCGCGAGGCCGAGATCGTGGGCGAGCGCACGCACCGTCGGGATACGTGCCCCCGGACCCAGCGTGCCGTCGGCTGCCTGCGACGCGATCTGGCGGCGTACCTGCTCGTACGGGGGTTCACCCACGTCGGGATCAATGACGATGCGCACGTCGGCGCCTCCTTAGCTCGCAGTGACCCCCCTTGTCAAGAGTAGGCCGCCACTGGTGAACAGTGGGTCAGCTTGTTCCAGTACGCCCGGCGCGATCATGTCCGTCGGCCCCCGTAGGCTGGGGAGCACGATGAGCCTCCCGTTTCCCGTGCCCTCAGACCGCCTGCCGGGCGGCTCGCGACCCGGCGACGCCCGTACGACCCCCGCTCTCGGCAGCCCTGGCGGAGGCGGCCACGACGGTCCGAGCGACGAGGAGATCGAGGCGCGCCGCGCGGCGAAGGCAGACGCGCTGCTCGAGGGGCTCAACGACCCCCAGCGCGCGGCCGTCACCCACGCGGGCGGCCCGCTCCTGGTCGTCGCCGGCGCAGGCTCGGGCAAGACCCGTGTCCTGACGCGGCGCATCGCCTGGATGATCTCGCAGCACCACGTCCACCCGGGGTCGATCCTCGCGATCACCTTCACCAACAAGGCCGCTGCCGAGATGCGCGAGCGCGTCGCCGACCTCGTCGGCGGGCGCGCGCGGCTGATGTGGGTGTCGACGTTCCACTCGGCCTGCGTACGCATCCTCCGCAAGGAGGCCCAGCGCTTCGGCTACTCGTCGACGTTCACGATCTACGACGCGGCCGACTCCAAGCGCCTCATGACCCAGGTCTGCCGAGACCTCGAGCTCGACCCCAAGCGGTTCCCGCCGCGTGGAGTGCTCAACTGGGTCTCCAACCTCAAGAACGAGCTCGTCGACCACGAGCAGGCGTCATCCAAGGCGCACAACGACACCGAGCGCGCCTACGCCACGGCCTACGTGGCCTACCAAGAGCGTCTACGGGCGTCCAACGCCATGGACTTCGACGACCTCATCATGACCACGGTGCACCTGTTCCAGGCGTTCCCCGACGTCGCCGACGTCTATCGGCGCCGGTTCCGTCATGTGCTCGTCGACGAGTACCAGGACACCAACCACGCCCAGTACGTCCTCATCCGCGAGCTGTGCACCGAGCCCGACTCCGACCTGCTGGTGGTGGGCGACTCCGATCAGTCGATCTACGCCTTCCGCGGGGCCAACATCCGCAACATCCTCGAGTTCGAGGCCGACTTCCCGACAGCGACGACGATCATGCTCGAGCAGAACTACCGCTCGACGCAGTCGATCCTCGACGCGGCCAATGCCGTCATCTCCCGCAACGAGGGCCGCAAGAAAAAGAACCTGTGGTCCGCGCAGGGCAAGGGCGAGGCCATCATCGGCTACGTCGCCGACGACGAGCACGCCGAGGCGCAGTTCGTCGCCGACGAGGTGGACAGGCTGACCGACGAAGGGCTGGCCAAGCCCAGCGATGTCGCCGTCTTCTATCGGACCAACGCACAGTCGCGCGTGTTCGAGGAGGTCTTCATCCGCGTCGGCCTGCCCTACCGGGTCGTCGGCGGGGTGCGCTTCTACGAGCGCAAGGAGATCAAGGACGCGATCGCCTACCTCCGGGTGCTGGTCAACCCGGCCGACGCGGTCTCGCTGCGTCGCATCCTCAACACCCCCAAGCGCGGCATCGGAGACCGGGCAGAGGCCGTGGTCGGGGCGTACGCCGACCGTCTCCGCATCACGTTCTGGGAGGCGTTGCAGCGTGCGGAGGAGGCACCCGGCATCGCGACGCGGTCGCTCAAGCAGATCGCCGGCTTCGTCGAGACGATCACCGGCCTGCAGGAGATGGCGGCGTCGGGCGAGCCGGTCGACGTGGTTCTCGAGGCGACGCTGGCCCGCTCCGGCTACCTCGATGAGCTCGAGAACAGCACCGATCCGCAGGACGAGGCTCGCGTCGAGAACCTCTCCGAGCTGGTGGCCGTCGCGCGCGAGTTCGTCTCCGACGCCGCGACGCTCACCGCCGATGCGGGAGACGGTGACGCAGAGACCGCCGACGACGACGTCCTGCAGCCGGGTTCCGTGGCCGCGTTCCTCGAGCGCGTCTCGCTCGTCGCCGACGCCGACTCGATCCCGGACTCCGGCGACGGCATGGTCACCTTGATGACGCTGCACACGGCCAAGGGGCTGGAGTTCCCTGTCGTGTTCCTGACCGGGCTCGAGGAGTCGATCTTCCCGCACATGCGGTCGTTGGGTGATCCCAAGGAGCTCGAGGAGGAGCGCCGGATCGCCTACGTCGGGCTCACCCGGGCCGAGCAGCGGCTCTACGTCACCCGGGCGCTCGTACGCTCCGCCTGGGGCGCGCCCTCGCACAACCCGCCGTCGCGCTTCCTCGACGAGATCCCCGAGGACCTCGTCGACTGGAAGCGCACCCAGGCCGACACGACCACGTGGTCCGGCGGCTACCTGCCGCGCCGGACCTCCGCGGCCCCGTTGCGTTCGGCGACGGCTGACAAGGCGAGCAAGGCCAAGCGTG
>NZ_JARBCJ010000081.1:0-13852 GCF_028803055.1 Mumia sp. | reverse complement strand
CCAGATCAAGTGGGGCCTGGGCTACATCAAGGACCGCTTCGGCGACCCGTGCTCGGCGTTGGCGTTCAAGAACGCCCACGGCTGGTACTGACGCCGATCCAGTTTCGCCGGACACCGGTGTCGTGAGCCGTGAGGATGTCCGCATGCGCCGTACGCCGGACTCCGCCGTCGCCCGTCACCTGACACGACGCCGTCTCGTCATCGGCGGTGTGGCCACCGTCGGCCTCGTCGCCGGTGGTGCCGTCGCCTCCCGCGCGTTCGAGGACGACGGCGCGGACGGTGTCGTGCCGCAGGTACGCCCGGGACGCCTCCTCACCGGCTCCTTCAGCTCCGCAGCGCGCCGTGGTCAGCGGTGCGGTTGGGGTCTCGCACTGCCGCCAGGGCACTCCCGCGACCTGCCGGTAGCCGTCGTGCTCCACGGCCGGGGCAACGACCACGCCTCCGCGTTCAGCCCCGGATACCTGGGCCTCGATCGCTTTCTCGCGGCAACGGTCGCCGGAGGGACACCGCCCTTTGCCCTGGTGAGCGTCGACGGCGGAGAGAGCTACTGGCATGCACGCGACGACGGTGACGACGCCCCCGCCATGATCGTCGACGAGCTCCTCCCGCTGGTGGCCCGCCACGGGGTGCGCACCGACCGCGTCGGGCTGCTCGGCTGGTCGATGGGCGGGTTCGGAGCCCTTCACCTGACTGGGTCCCTCGGGCCCGATCGAGTCGCCGCCGTGGCCGTGATGAGTCCAGCGCTGTGGCGCGACTACGCCGACACGGCGCCGGGCGCGTACGACGACGCGGACGATTTCGCTGCGGTCGACGTGACCTCGCGGCAGGAGTCCCTGCGAGGGATCCCGGTGCGGATCGACTGCGGACGGTCGGACCCGTTCGCCGCCGCCACCCGCGACTACGTGCGTGGGTTCGAGCGGCGCCCTGCGGGCGGGTTCCAACCCGGCAGACACACCGTCGGCTACTGGCGGCGGATGGCCCCGCGCCAGCTGGCCTTCCTCGGTGACCACTTCGCGGCATCGGCACGGGGAGACCGCGGCGGACCGCTGGCCCCGCCGGATAGCGTGTCGGCATGACCGACCCCTCGACCGAGGACGACGTCGGCGCGCGCAGACGCTCCGGCGCAGTCGGCATCCTCGGCCCCGCTCTGCTGGCCGTCGTCTGCGGCACGGCGTACGCGGCGGTGTCCTTGCTCCGCTTCCGACGCTTCGAGACGCCGTCGTGGGACAACGCCATCTTCGAGCAGGCGATCGCGGCCTACTCGAGGCTCGAGGCGCCGATCGTCGACATCAAGGCTCCCGGATACAACATCCTGGGCGACCACTTCTCGCCCGTCACCGCGCTCGTAGCCCCGTTCTACCGCGTCTTCCCCGACGGCCGGACCCTGCTCGTCGCGCAGGCCGTTCTCATCGCGCTGTCGGTGTGGGTGATCGCGCGCGGCGCGGTCCGCCTCCTCGGTTCTGCCGCCGGCCTCGCGGTCGGACTGGCGTACGGGGTGTCGTTCGGCATCGCCTCCGCGGTGTGGGTCGACTTCCACGAGGTGGCCTTCGCCGCCGTCTTCCTGGCCCTCTCCGGCGTCGCCTATCTCGAGCGCCGGTGGTGGACAGCGGCCGCATGGTCCCTGCCGCTGCTGCTCGTCAAGGAAGACCTGGGTCTGACCGTGCTCGCGGTCGGGATCGTCCTCGCCATCTCCGGTACCCGCCGGATCGGCGCCGCGACGGCCGTGATCGGGCTCTGCGGGTTCGCGCTGACGCTCCTGGTCGTGATCCCGTCGTTCAACCCCGGCGGCGGCTACGACTACGTCGGCGTGATCGGAGCGGGCGGCGAGGGCGGCCCGGGGCCGTGGGCGACGTTCTGGGCGGGGTGGGACCTCAAGCTCCCGACGCTGATCGCGACCTTCGGCGTCACGGGCTTCCTCGCGCTGAGGTCGCCCTGGGTCCTCGTGGCTGGGCCTACGCTGCTGTGGCGCTTCGTCGGGGACAACGAGTACTACTGGGGCACCGACTGGCACTACGGCCTGGTCATCATGCCGATCGTGTTCGTGGCGATGCTCGACGCGATCGCGCGGTTGCGGGCCGCGGAAGAGGCCGAGGAGAGGAGTCGGTGGACCTGGGCGTCGCCGACCTGGCTCCGCCGCTACGCCACCCACGTCCCCGCACTGGTAGCAGGCGTCGCCCTGGCACTCGTGTCACAGTTCCCCCTGGCGCGGCTGGCGGAGGCGGAGACCTACGAGGCGAGTCCGCGCGCCGCCGCCGCCGAGGAGGTCCTGGCGCTCGTGCCGGAGGGGGCGAAGGTCGAGACCGACATCGGCCTGATCACCCACCTGACCAGCGACCGCACGGTCTACTGGACCGGCACCGTAGGTGACGCGGTCCCCGACTGGATGGTGATCGACGCCTTCACGAGCTGGGGCGGGCAGGCGCCAGACGCTGCGGCGTACGCACGAGAGCGGCACCCGGGCACGAGCTGGGAGACCGTGCTCGACCGCGACGGCTACCAGGTCGCGCGCCGCATCGACTGACCACGGGTCACTCTCTGGCGTCCGCGGGTCACCCTCTGGCGCCCGCGGGTCACCCTCTGGCGTCCGCGGGTCACCCGGCCGGCTCAGGGATGCGTCATGGAGAGTACGTCGAGAGCTGCATCGAGCTGCGCGATCGTCACGAGGCCCTCGGCCACGTAGCCCATGTCGAGCACCGTCTGGCGGATCGTCTTCTGCTCCTTGAGCGCCGTCTTGGCGACCTTGGCGGCGTTCTCGTAGCCGATGTACTTGTTGAGCGGCGTCACGATCGACGGCGACGACTCGGCCAGCTCCGCGCAGCGCTCGGCGTTGGGCACCGTGCTGGCGATGCACTTGTCGGCGAGCACGCGCGACGAGTTCGAGAGCAGGCGGATCGACTCCAGGAGCGCACGGGCCATCACCGGCATCTGGACGTTGAGCTCGAACGAGCCCGACTGGCCCGCGAACGTGATCGCGGTGTCGTTGCCGATCACCTGCGAGCACACCATGAGCACGGCCTCGGGGATGACCGGGTTGACCTTGCCCGGCATGATGCTCGAGCCCGGCTGGAGATCGGGGAGGTTGAGCTCGCCGAGACCGGTGCGCGGGCCGGAGCCCATCCAGCGCAGGTCGTTGTTGATCTTGACGAGGCTGACCGCGATCGTCTTCAGCTGGCCGGACAGCTCGACGAGCCCGTCGCGCGCGCCCTGCGCCTCGAAGTGGTCGACCGCCTCCGTAAGAGGCAGGCCGGTCTCCTCGCCGAGGATCTCGATGACGCGCTGCGGGAAGCCCGCCGGCGTGTTGATCCCGGTGCCGACGGCCGTCCCGCCGAGCGGGACCTCCGCCACGCGGGGGAGAGCGGACTCGACGCGCTCGATGCCACGACGGACCTGGGCGGCGTAGCCGTTGAACTCCTGGCCGAGAGTCACCGGCGTCGCGTCCATGAGGTGCGTACGCCCGGACTTCACGATCTCGGACCACTCCGAGCCCTTCGCGGCGAGACCGGCAGCGAGGTGGTCGAGCGCCGGGATCAGGTCGTTGATCGCGGCCTCGGTCGCGGCCACGTGGATCGAGGTGGGGAACGTGTCGTTGGACGACTGCGACGCGTTGACGTGATCGTTGGGGTGCACGTCGCGGCCCAGGCGGCGGGTCGCGAGGGTCGAGAGCACCTCGTTCATGTTCATGTTGCTCGACGTGCCCGACCCGGTCTGGAAGACGTCGATCGGAAACTGGTCGTCGTGGTCGCCGGCGGCGACCTCCTGGGCCGCGGCGACGATCGCGTCGGCGACGTCCTGGTCGATCACACCGAGCTCGGCGTTCGCCTTCGCGCAGGCCAGCTTCACCAGGGCGATCGCGCGGATGTGCTGCGGCTCGAGCGTGCTGCCGGAGATCGGGAAGTTCTCGACGGCGCGCTGGGTCTGGGCCTTGTAGAGAGCGTCGGCGGGCACCTTGACCTCGCCCATGGTGTCGTGCTCGATGCGGTACTCGGTCTCAGTGCTCATGAGAGCGAGATTATCCGGCCCGACGTACGGGCGGGCGCGGGGTCACCGTCGTGGGACGCGGCCCCTCAGGAGCCAGTACGCCTCGGCGCGACCCTGGAGGCGTACGGGGACGCGCTCGGCGTAGACGTGGGCGAACGACGCCGCGAGGGCCTCGCGGACCGCGGCCGAGTCGTCCATCGACCAGATGCACAGCTCGCCGAGGTCGCGCAGACGCTCGGCACAGGTCGCGATGAAGGGCGCTCCGTACAGGTCGGCGTTGCTGTCGTTCACCAGGAAGTCGGGACCGTTGTCCACGTCGAGGAGGATCACGTCGACGCTCCGCGGCGCGAGGTCGCCGACGACGTCGCGCACGTCCCCGACGTGGAGGCCCACCCGTCGGTCGTCGAGGAGATCGGCTCCCGGCAACGTCCCCTCGCGCATGAACGCGGGGATCGCCGGCTCGAGCTCGGCGACCGTCACCTGCCTGACCCGTCGGTCGGTGAGGATCTCCCGCAGCGTGAACCCCATGCCGAGGCCGCCGACCACGACGTGGCGCGGGTCGGCCGCACCCGCCAGGGCCGTACGAGCGAGCAGACGCTCCGAGGTCGTCTCGACGTCGTCCATGACGAACACGCCGTTGACACGGAGCTCCAGCGCGCCGTCCTCACGCCGGCGGACGACGGCATCACCGCGCGTGTGCATGAGCCCTCCGCGCTGTCCGGGCGATCGATGCGGCGAAGAGTCCCTCGAGATCGACCGGGATCTCGTGCGCCATGCCGGGAACCATCAGCAGCTCGGCGCCCGGGACGGCAGCGGCAGTCGCGCGGCCGCCGGACGGGTGCACCATGGGGTCCGCGCTGCCGTGGATCACCAACGTGGGTGCGGCGACGGAGGCGAGCGCGCGGGTGCGGTCTGGCTGGGTCATCACGGCGAGCATGTGACGCATTGTGCCCTCGACCGACCAACCCCGGGCGTACGTCTCGCGGGCGCGCGCCTCGACGGCCTCGGGCGCGAGAGCGAACTGGCGGCTCGAGATCGCACGAGCGCTGCGTACGGAGCGCCGGACGTATGCCTCCTCGCCCTCACCGGGGGCACCGAGCAGCATCCCGAGGAGTCGAGGGTGCTGCCACCCGACCGTACGGCGGCCGGTCGTCGACATGATCGAGGTCAGCGAACGCAGGCGGTCGGGGTGCTCGACGGCGACCGTCTGGGCCACCATCCCTCCCATCGACTGGCCCACGACGTGAGCGGCGTCGACGCCGAGCGCGTCCAGGAGGCCGACGGCGTCGGCGGCGAGGTCCGTCATCGCGTACGGCACGTCACGCCGCAGCCCTGTGAACGTCGACACCACCTGGGCGCGGGTCACGGGGGCGCGGTCGAACCGGGTCGAGCGGCCCACGTCACGGGAGTCGTACCGGACGACGTGGAAGCCGTGGTCGGCGAGGGACTCGCAGAACTCGGTCCGCCACCAGTTCATCGGGCAGCCGAGCCCCATCACGAGGAGCAGAGTCTGGTCGTCCGGATCGCCGAACGTCTCGTAGGCGAGGCTGAGTCCGCTGTCGAGCCTGGCGATCCGGTCGGTCACCCTTCCATCGTAGGCAGGCGTTGCGACGTCCCGGTCACGCGAGCAGCTCGGGGAGCTCCTTGAGGTGCGGAGGGTCCGCGCCCGGGCGAGAGCAGGTGACGGCCGAGGCATGGACCGCGAGCTCGCCGAGCCACGTCAGCGCCTCCTCGTCGAACGCCGGCCGCTCCGTCCAGCCGCGGACGAGGATGCCGGCCAGCAGGGCCGCCATGAAGGAGTCGCCGGCACCGATCGTGTCGGCGACCGTGATCGGCGGAGGCGCCACCTCGACGGACGCGCCGCCGCTGAAGAGGGTCGCCCCGTCCCCGCCGCGGGTGAGTGCGACGAGCCGGGGACCCTCACCTGCGATCCGGGCGGCGTAGGCGGCGGGGTCCAGGTCGGGGCGGAGCTCGGCGGCGTCAGCGTCGCTGAGCTTGACGAACGCGGCCCGCGGCACGATCCGGTCGACGCGCTCGCGGACGTCGGACAGGTCGGGGGTGATGGCGGGTCGGACGTTGGGGTCGTACGAGACCGGGACGCCCGCGGCGACCGCCTCCTCGACCAGGCGCTCGACAGCGTCGGCTCCGGGTCGGAGCGCCGCGCCGATGGATCCCACGTGGAGGAGCGCGAAGCCGGCCGGGCCCGGCATCTCGGACGGGTCCCACGTCAGCTCGAAGTGGTACGTCGCCACGCCGTGGTGGTCGAGCTGGGCCACCGCGACCGCACTGTCTCCGTGGTGCGGAGGCAGCGAGCGCAGGTCGACGTCGGAGGCGTCGACGTGGTCGCGCAGCAGCTCGCCGTACTCGTCGTCGCCGACCTGCGCGGCGAGGACCGTCGGGAGGCCGAGACGCGCGAGCCCGACGGCGACGTTGAGCGGAGAGCCGCCAGGGTGCGCCGACTCGTGGCCGCCGGAGTCACGCGTCAGGTCGACCAGCGCCTCCCCGACGACCAGCGTGCGGTCGGTGACCGCGGGCATCGTCGGCTCAGCTCTCGTAGTCGATGGAGGCGTAGGCGCGGAGCTTCTCCATGCGGTGCTCCGAGATGATCTTGCGGTAGGTGCCCGATCGCGAGCGCATCACGAGGGACTCGGTGATCGCGGAGCCGGATCCGTAGCGGACTCCGCGCATCAGCTCGCCGTCGGTGATGCCGGTCGCGACGAAGAAGCAGTCGTCGCCCTTGACCAGGTCGTCGGTGGTGAGGATCGCGTCGACGTCCAGGCCGGCGTCGACCGCCTTCTGCCGCTCCTCGTCACCGGTCGGCCAGAGGGTGCCCTGGACCGCGCCGCCGAGCGCCTTCATCGCGCAGGCGGTGATGATGCCCTCCGGCGTACCGCCCACACCGGCGAGGATGTCGACGCCCGTGCCGGGGCGCGCGGCGTAGATCGAGCCTGCGACGTCGCCGTCGCTGATGAACTTGATGCGTGCGCCGGTCTTGCGGATCTCGTCGACGAGACCCTGGTGTCGCGGGCGGTCCAGCACGCACACCGTGACCGATGAGACGGAGAGGCTCTTGGCCTTGGCGACCAGCCGGATGTTCTCCGAGATGGGGAGCCGGATGTCGATCACGTCGGCGGCCTCGGGGCCGACCGCCAGCTTGTCCATGTAGAAGACGGCCGACGGATCGAACATCGCGCCGCGGGGAGCGACGGCGAGCACGGAGACCGCTCCGGGCATGCCCTTGGCCGCCAGCGTGGTGCCGTCGATCGGGTCCACCGCCACATCAGCCTCGGGTCCGGTGCCGTCACCGACCTCCTCGCCGTTGAACAGCATCGGGGCGTTGTCCTTCTCGCCCTCGCCGATCACGACGACGCCGCTCATGCCGACGGTGTTGATGAGGGATCGCATCGCGTTGACCGCGACACCGTCCGCGCCGTTCTTGTCACCCCGGCCGACCCAGCGGCCTGCCGCCATCGCCGCCGCCTCGGTCACGCGGACCAGGTCGAGGGCGAGGTTGCGGTCAGGCGCGGCCTTGGCGGGGGTGAGAGGGCCTGGCAGCTTGGATCCTTGCGCGCTGTCGGTCATGGCCGCATCCTACGTCCGAGTCGCTGCGGCCTCGGGGTCGGCGTTTTCGTGGGTGCCACCACAATTGCGGATCGGCGGCGTCAGTCCTCGAACGTCGTCACCTCGGTGGCCTTCACGCTCGCCCACACCGAGACCCCCTCGTGCAGGTCGAGATCGGCCACGGCCGCGCGGGTGACGTCAGCGAGGAGCGACACCTCGCCGCGCAGCTGGACGCGGACCGCGTCACCGTGCGGGACGAGACCGGTGACCTCGAGCCGCCACACGTTGCGCGCGGACGTGACCGGCTCCTCCCCGTACAACGTGACGGCGGTCGGCGAGAACGTCCGGAAGGTGTCGCGCTCGCGCAGCAGGTTCATCCCCATCAGGTGCGCGACGTAGTCGGTGCGTGGGCGACGAGCGACCTCGTCGGGGGTCCCCGCCTGGGTGATCCGTCCCTCCTCGAGCACGGCGACGCGGTCGGCGAGGACGAACGCGTCGAGGGGGTCGTGTGACACGAGAACGGTCACGCCGCCGAAGTCGCGGACGTGCCGCCGCAGGAACGCCCGGACCTGCGCGGTGACGGCGACGTCGAGCGCGGAGGTCGGTTCGTCGAGCAGGAGGAGCCCTGGATCGCAGGCGAGCGCACGGACGATCGCGACCCGCTGTCGCTGGCCGCCGGACAGGCGCGTCGCCCGACGCCCGGCGAACTGAGCGAGGCCGCTCCTTTCGAGGGCCGCCGTGGCGCGTTCACGGGCTGGCCGTCGGCTCGTCGAGGGCGCGGAGGGGTGGTGGCGCAGGCCGAACGCGACGTTGTCGCGCACGGTGAGATGAGGGAAGAGCAGCGGATCCTGGAAGACCATCGTCAGGTCGCGCTCGGGGGTGGGGACCCGTACGCCGGTGGCGGTGTCCTCGAGAACGGTGCCGCCGAGAGCGACGCGGCCCGAATCGAGATCGCTCAGTCCTGCGAGCGCGCGCAGGACGCTGCTCTTGCCGGCTCCGTTCGGACCGACCAGGGCGAGAACCTCCCCGGGTGCGACCTGCAGCGTGACGTCGATGGTGAGCGCGCCACGGCGCAGGACGAGACGTGCGTCGAGACCCTTCTCGGTCATGTGCGCCCTGCCCAGGAACCGCGCAGGCCGACCAGCACCGCGACGCTGATCGCCAGCAGGATGACGCTCAGCATGATCGCCGTGTCGGGGTCGGACTGCATCGCGCCGTAGATCTCCAGCGGCATCGTGCGGGTCACGCCAGGGACGCTGCCGGCGAAGGTGATCGTGGCACCGAACTCGCCGAGTGCCCGCGCCCACGCGAGCGCGGCGCCCGCGGCGATCCCCGGCCCGGCGAGCGGCAGCGTGACGCGCCAGAACGTCACCAGGCGGCGCGCGCCGAGGGTGGCGGCGACCTCGTCGTACCGGGGATCAGCCGTACGGAGTGCGCCCTCCACGGCCATCACGAGGAACGGCATTGCGACGAAGGCCTGCGCCAGCACGACGGCGGCGGTGGTGAACGGCACCGTGATCCCGAACGCGTCGTCGAGCCACTGCCCGAGGACGCCCCGCCGCCCGAACACCATCAGCAGGGCGACGCCACCGACCACCGGCGGGAGGACCAGCGGGACACTCACCAGCGCCCGGACAAGACCTCGCCCGCGGAAGGTCGTACGGGCGAGCACCCACGCGAGAGGCACCCCGAGCACGAGGCACACGGCCGTGGCGATCGTCGAGGTCAGCAGGCTCAGGCGCAGCGCGTCGAGGATCTCCGGCTCGCCGAGGCGCTCGACGAACGTCCCCCAGGGGGCCCGCAGCAGCAGTCCTCCGAGGGGGAGGAGCAGGAGGAGGAGGCCGACGACGGACGGGACGACGAGCGTGACCGGCACCCGTCCGAGGGCGGCACCGCCCTGCCTGGTCACGCGGCTGGCCCGAACCCGTGCCGCGCGAGGACCTTCTGCCCCTGCTCGCTGACGATGAGGTCGACCCAGTCGACAGCGAGCTCGGTGGCCTGCGAGTCGACGAGGACCACGATCGGATCGACGTTGACGACCTCCGAGGCGTTCTGCGCCTCGACGGTCTCGACCTTGTCGCCGGCGGCCTGGGCGTCGGAGCGGTAGACCAGTCCGGCGTCGACCTCGCCGAGGGTCACCTTGGCGAGGACGCCCTTCACGTTCTGCTCCTCGGTCGTCGGCTTCGCGGTGCTGCCGTCGAGGGCGAGGAGCCGCTGGGCGGCATCACCGCACGGTGCTTGCGGTACGCAGACGGCGAACGTCGCCCGGCCCAGGTCCCGCACGCCGCGGACGTCGCCGGGGTTGCCGGGCGGGGTGGCGATGACGAGTGTGTTGCTCGCGAAGAGCACCGGGTCGCCGTCGGCGGCGTCCGCGTCGACGACCTTGCGCATCGTCGTCTCGTCGGCGGTCGCGAGGACGTCGGCGGGCGCACCCTGGATGACCTGTTCAGCGAGAACAGCTGAGGAGTCGTACGACAGCCGGACGTCCACCCCGTCGTGCTCCCGCTCGAACACCGTCTCCAGGTCGTCGAAGGCCTCGGTGAGCGACGACGCTGCCAGGACGGTGAGCGTACGGTCCTGCGTCCCGCCGCCGTCGTCTGCGCCGCCGCAGGCGGTGGCAGCCATCAACGCGAAGAGGGCGGCCGACAGGAGGAGCGGCGAACGGCTCACGGGCCGACCTCCACGGTGACGTTGGTCGCCTTCACCCCGGCGACTGCGACCACGCCGACCTCCAGGCCCAGGTCGCGGACCGCCTCGGCACTGATCAGGGAGACGACCCTGAAGGGACCGCAGCACATCTCGACCTGCGCCATCACCGTGTCGGCGACCACCTTGGTGACGATGCCGCGGAACTGGTTGCGAGCGCTGCGGGCACGGGACCGGCTGGTCTCGTCGCCGTCCGCCAGGGCGACTGCGAGGGCCGCGAGGTCGTGACCGTCCACGGCCGCCGCGCCTGAGGGCGTCCGGCTCGGGGTGAACCGGCCCTGGTCGCCCCAGCGGCGCACGGTGTCGTCGCTGACGCCGAGCAGGTCGGCCGCCTCGGAGTAGCGATACGCAGGCACGTCAGAAACCTAGCGCATCATCCGCAGGTGCGTCTGACAATGGTAAGCCAAGGCCGCATCTGCGGACGCCGTCGTACGCCCCGTCGGCGTGCCGGAGCCCGCGCTGGGCGGGCCTGGGAGAATGGCACCGTGAGCAGCACCGACCCGTCCCCGACTCCTCCGGCGGCACCCGGCAGGCCTGTGGACCAGACTCCTCCAGCGAAGCCGCCCTCGTCGCGCGGCAACCCGGCGTTCTCCGACATCGCGCGATCCATGCTGGTGATCGGGGCGATCGTGATCGGGCTCTTCGTCGTGGGTCAGTTCTTCATGGGCTACACACCAGAGGAGCGTCCGGCCGTCGCGTACGAGGAGACGGTGGAGGGAGTGCGCAAGTCCGCGCCGTTCCCCGTCTACGCGCCGACGTCCCTACCTGACGGGTGGCGCGCCAACGGCGTCACGTACGAGCCGGGGCGCGACGGCCGCTGGCATCTCGGGGTGCTCACCGACGGCGACCGCTACATCGGCCTGGAGCAGGAGATCGACTCGGTCCCACGCATGGTCGAACGGTATGCGTCCGGCGCCACGCAGAAGGACGACGTCGAGGTCGCGGGCAAGACCTGGCAGCTCTGGACGGGCGACGGCGAGACTGCCTTCGTCCGCGAGGAGGGTGAGATGACCCTCCTCGTCGGAGGGCCTGCGCCGCGCACGGACATCGAGCGCTATCTGGAGCTGCTGACGACGGAGTGACCGCGCGTCACTCCGTGGTGTCGGTCCCGTCACGTCGCTGCGCCGCCTGGTCCTGCGCGCGCTGCAGGCGAGCACGGGCCCCGTCGAGCCACTGCTGACAGATCGCCGCCAGCTCCTCGCCGCGCTCCCAGAGCGCGAGCGACTCCTCGAGGGTCGTGCCACCCGTCTCCAGCTTGCCGACGACCTCCGCGAGCTCCTCGCGGGCCTGCTCGTAGGGGATCGCAGGTGCGGCGGACGGGGTGTCGCCGGCGGGTGTGTCGGGCATCAGGACTCCTCGTCGAGGTCGGCGTGCGGCGCGGGCGCCGTGGACAGCGTACGGAGGCGGGCGTGGCCGTCGACGACTCGGAGCGTGACCTCGTCGTCGGGCGACAGCTGGTCGATGGACGTGACGACGCTGCCGTCCGGCGCCTGGGCGACGGCGTAGCCGCGCTCGAGGGTCCGCAGCGGTGAGAGCGACCGCACACGCGCGAGCTGTCCGGCGACCTCGTGGTGGGAGAGGTCGAGCCGGTGTCCCAGCGAGCGGCGGGCCCGAGCGCACAGGTCCTCGACGCGGGCGGTCTGCTCGTCGATGAGGGTGCTCGGGCGCGCGAGGACGGGCCGGCTGCGGATCGCGTCGAGTCCGTGCTGCTCACGTCCGAGCCGCTGATCGACCGAGTACCAGGCGCGGCGCCGCAGCTGGGTGAGGTGATGGAGCTCGTCGGCCACGGCAGGCACGACGCGCTTCGCGGCATCGGTCGGTGTCGAGGCACGCACGTCGGCCACGTAGTCGAGCAGCGGCGTGTCGGGCTCGTGACCGATCGCGCTCACCACCGGCGTACGGGCTGCGGAGACGGCGCGCACCAGGCCTTCGTCGGAGAAGGGCAGGAGATCCTCGACGGAGCCACCCCCACGCGCGATGACGATCACGTCGACGGTCTCGTCCGCGTCGAGCTCGCGCAGGGCGGTGATGACCTGCGCCGCGGCTTGGTTGCCCTGCATCAGGGCATAGGTGGTGACGAACTCGACCCCCGGCCAGCGCAGGCGCGCGTTCTCGAGGATGTCGTGCTCCGCGGCCGACCCCTTGCCCGTGATGAGCCCGATCCGGTGCGGGAGAAACGGCAGCGGCCGCTTGCGGGCGACGTCGAACAGTCCCTCGGCGGCGAGCAGCTGACGGCGCTGCTCGATGCGGGCGAGCAGCTCACCCATGCCGACCGGGCGGATGTCGCGGGCGTTGAGCGACAGCGAGCCGTTGGTCGGATAGAAGTCGGGCCGTGCGTGGACGACGACCCGGGCGCCCTCCGTGATCGGCGTCGAGGACCGGTCGAGCACCACACGGCGGCAGGTGACCGACATGGAGATCTTGGCGTCGAGGTCGCGCAGCGTGAGGAAGCAGACCCCTTGGCGTCGCGTCAGCTGGGCGACCTCGCCCTCGATCCACTGGGCCCCGAGGCGCGCGATGTAGTCGCCCATCAGCTGGGAGATCACACGCAGCGGCGCGGGGGAGTCGGGGCTGGTCTCGAGGGCCATGCCGCCACCCTAGGTGCTCCGGCCGACAGCAGGACGCGACGCCGTCGGAGGCTGTGGAGGGCTCCCCTACGATGGAGCCATGGCTTCGGACTCCGTGACTCTCGGCATGCCCACCCTCGGAGCAGACCGTGACCTTCTGCTCGCCGCGCCGCGTGGCTACTGCGCCGGCGTCGACCGCGCCGTGATCACCGTGGAGAAGGCGCTCGACCTGTACGGCGCTCCCGTCTACGTCCGCAAGCAGATCGTCCACAACAAGCACGTCGTGCAGACCCTCGAGGACCGTGGGGCGGTGTTCGTCGAGGAGCTCGACGAGGTCCCGGCCGGTTCGACGGTGGTGTTCTCCGCGCACGGTGTCTCACCGGCCGTCCACGACGACGCCCAGGCTCGCGGGCTGAAGACGATCGACGCGACCTGCCCGCTGGTCACCAAGGTGCACCACGAGGCCAGGCGGTTCGCCCGTGAGGACTACCGGATCCTGCTGATCGGGCACGCCGGTCACGAGGAGGTCGAAGGCACCTCCGGCGAGGCCCCGGAGGCGATCACGCTCGTGGAGACCGTCGCCGACGTCGAGGCACTGTCCTTCCCCGCCGGCACCAAGCTGTCCTGGCTGTCGCAGACCACGCTCAGCGTGGACGAGACGATGGACATCGTCGACGCGCTGCGGGACAAGTTCCCTCAGCTGGAGGACCCGCCGAGCGACGACATCTGCTACGCCACCCAGAACCGGCAGCTCGCGGTCAAGGAGATCTCGGAGGGCTCCGACCTGATGATCGTGGTCGGCTCCGCGAACTCGTCCAACTCGGTCCGGCTCGTCGAGGTCGCGCTCGAGGCCGGCGCCAAGGCGTCGTACCGGATCGACGACGTGAGCGAGATGCGCGAGGAGTGGCTCGAGGGTGTCGAGAAGGTCGGCGTGACGTCCGGCGCGTCGGTGCCGGAGGAGCTCGTCGAGGGCGTGCTGTCGTACCTCAACGACCGCGGCTTCCCGACCGCGACAGCCGTGCACACCGCGGAGGAGAGCC
>NZ_JARBCJ010000080.1:0-13860 GCF_028803055.1 Mumia sp. | reverse complement strand
GGCTTCATGGAGGAATACCCCGTCGCGCGCTTCTACCGTGACGCGAAGATCCTCGAGATCGGCGAGGGGACGTCCGAGGTGCAGCGCATGCTCATCGCGCGGGGTCTCGGCCTGCCGGTCGAGTAGCCACGCGGTCTCGCCACGGGGCGGATCGCGTTGTTCATCTGCACGCGTCGGCGGGTGGCGTCACGGCGTGCCTCCTGGGTGCGTCGACACGAGCCATCCTGCCGAACGATGACCGGGCGAGGAGAGTCCAGGTCGCGCGATCGAGACCTGTCAGTGGGCATCGTTAGAATCGTATCTATGTTCGATACCGAGGTGCTGGCCAGGCTGGAGGCGATGCTCGACGCGCTCGCCGACCTACCTGTCGCCTCGGCCTCGGATGCTCAGACGTGCGAGACGCTCCGACGGCTCGCGCACGCTGCCGACCGGCTCGCCGGTCTCCAGGCGGTGTGGCTGGACCAGATGCAGGAGCGGGCGGCGTACGAGGCGGAGGGCGCCTCGTCGACGGCCGGGTGGGCACGTCGAGAGCTGCGCTGGGACGTCCGGCAGTCGCGAGCGGCGATCGCCGCGGGACGGACGCTGCGCGTGCTGCCCGCGGTCGGCGCCGCGCACCGCGCGGGAGAGATCCGCCGGGCACACGTGGACGCGTTCACGGTTGCGCTCAAGAAGGCCGATCGTGAGGTCGTCGAGGCGGCCGAGGACGTCATGCTCGACGTCGCCCGCGTGTGCGAGCCGGGCGAGCTGACGGCACAGCTGACGATGCTCGTGGAGGTAGCGCACCCCGAAGACCTTGACCGCGCCTACGTCGCCGGGATGGACAAGCACGATCTGACGATTGCTCGGTGTGGAGAGGGCTATCACGTCAACGGGTTCCTGGACGCCGTCAACGGCACGCGCCTGCGGACCTGGCTGACGGCGGCGTCGGCGCCGCGAGGGACCGAGGACGACCGGACCCCGGCCCAGCGACGCGTCGACGCGGTCGGCGATCTTGCTGCTGCAGCGCTGGAGCACGGCCTGCCCTCCGATCGCGGCGTCCGTCCGCAGGTCAACGTGATGGTGGACGCCGCCTGGCTGGCAGGCCTGCCCGGGGCGGAGCCGCCGGTCCTCACGGGCTGGGGGCCGGTGGGGCCTGCACTGTTCGACTACCTCGCCTGCGGTGCGGACCGCACCGACGTCCTCGTCGCGGGAGTCACCTCGTCCACGACGCCGCAGGCCGACGTCCTCAACGTCGGGCGCACCCACCGGCTGGCGACCTACAAACAGCGGCAGGCCGTTCTCGCGCGTCAGGGTGGGGTCTGTGCCAACCCGGCGTGCGGCGGCACCCACCTCGAGCTCCACCACGTCGCGTGGTGGGACCGGGACGGCGGCCGGACCGACCTCGACAACCTTGCCGGACTGTGTCCTCGCTGCCACCAGCTCGTCCACGCCGGCAAGCTCTGGGTCGAGGCCGACGGCCAGAGAGGGTTCGTCTTCAGCCGCCGCAAGGGAGCGAGGATCCTCGAGATCGAGGACCACCACCGCGTCCAGCGTCAGCGGTTGAGCGCGCGCCTTCGTGGCCTCCGCGAGACGAGGGACGCCCCTGTCGCGCCGCCGGCGCCCCCTCCCGCCCGCGAGCCTGTCCGGCCGCGTCGCTGCTCCCGTCCCCGACCGGACCCGCTCTCACGGATCGAGAGCCATCTCGATCGACTCCTCCGGCTGAGGACCTGAGCGGCGACCGTCCGTGCCCGCGTGCACCCACGCGTGCGCTCGCCAGGTCAGCCGCGCGACGCGTCCCAGAGGTCGGTCCACCGGACACCGAGTCCGGCGAGCATCCTGCGCAGGAGCGGGAGCGACAATCCGACGACGTTGTGGTGGTCGCCCTCGATCCGCTCGACGAACGGGCCGCCCAGCCCGTCCACCGTGAAGGCTCCAGCGACCTGCAGCGGCTCGCCGGTCGCGACGTACGCCTCGATCTCCGCGTCGTCGAGGTCGGCGAAGTGCACGGTCGTCGCGCCGTCGTCGGAGATCTCGCGCTCCCCGAGCCGCACGCAGTGTCCCGTGTGGAGGACCCCGGAACGGCCGCGCATCGCCCGCCAGCGTTCGATCGCGGTCTGCGGGTCGGACGGCTTGCCGAGGATCTCCCCGTCGAACGCCAGCACCGAGTCACAACCGATCACGAGGGTGTCGTCCGGGCTCGCGAGCCGGTGGGACACCGCCCGGCACTTCAGCCGCGCGAGCTCGGTGGCCACGACCACCGGGTCGTCGGACACGACGACCGACTCGTCGACTCCGGAGACGATCACGTCCGGCTCCAGGCCGGCGCTGCGCAGGGTCGCGAGACGGGCGGGGGACTGCGAGGCGAGGACGAGGCGTGGTCGAGTCACGCGGGCCAGCGTACGGCTCCGGATCGGCCGTACGGGTGGGCGGACACGGCTCGTAGCCTCGCCGCGTGATGCAGGGTCGGGAACGCGTTCTAGCGCGCGAACGCCGACCTGCGCCACCCGTCGTGCCCGTGGGCGTGCGGCGGGCGCGTGGCGAGCGAGGGATCTCCCCACGCGGATCGCCGCGTCGGAGGAGCCAGCTCCGAGGCGGCTCCGTGTGCGGCGACGACGGCGACGAGCGCCGCGAGCTCCTCCGGCGACGGGTCACCCTTGACGACCCGCAGCAGCGGCGCTGCTGCGGTGTCCTCCTGCCCGGTGCTCACAGCGGGATGTTCCCGTGCTTCTTGGGCGGCAGCGTCTCGCGCTTGCTGCGCAGGAGCCGCAGCGCACGCACGATCTCGATGCGGGTCTCGTGCGGCTGGACGACCTGGTCGACGTAGCCGCGCTCGGCGGCGACGTAGGGGTTCGCCAGCGTCTGCTCGTACGCGTCGATCAGCTCCGCACGCTTCGACTCGGGGTCGTCGGCCGCGGCGAGCGTCTTGCGGTGCAGGATGTTGACCGCGCCCTGCGCGCCCATGACGGCGATCTGGGCGGTCGGCCACGCGATGTTGAGGTCGGCGCCGAGGTGCTTGGAGCCCATGACGTCGTAGGCGCCGCCGTAGGCCTTGCGGGTGATCACCGTGACCAACGGGACGGTCGCCTCGGCGTAGGCGTAGATGAGCTTGGCGCCCCGGCGGATGATGCCGTTCCACTCCTGGTCGGTCCCGGGGAGGAAGCCCGGCACGTCGACGAAGGTCAGGACCGGCACGTTGAACGCGTCGCACGTGCGGACGAAGCGCGCGGCCTTCTCGGACGCGTCGATGTCGAGCGTGCCGGCGAACTGCATCGGCTGGTTCGCGACGATGCCCACGCTGCGCCCTTCGACCCGGCCGAAGCCGATGAGGATGTTGGGCGCGAACAACGGCTGGACCTCGAGGAAGTCGCCGTCGTCGAGGACGGACTCGATCACCGTGTGCATGTCGTACGGCTGGTTGGTCGAGTCGGGGATGAGCGTGTCCAGCGCGCGGTCGACGTCACTGATCTCGAGGTCGGCAAGGCCGTCGTACGCCGGCGCGTCCTCCATGTTGTTCTGCGGGAGGAAGGAGAGGAGCCCCTTGACGTACTCGATCGCGTCCTCCTCGTCGGCGCCCATGTAGTGGGCGTTGCCCGACTTGGTGTTGTGCGTACGGGCGCCGCCGAGCTCCTCCATCGTCACGTCCTCGCCGGTGACGGTCTTGATCACGTCGGGGCCGGTGATGAACATGTTGGAGGTGCCGTCGACCATCACGGTGAAGTCGGTGACGGCGGGGGAGTAGACGTGACCGCCCGCGCAGGACCCCATGATCAGGCTGATCTGCGGGATGACCCCCGAGGCGTGCACGTTGCGCCGGAAGATCTCGCCGTACAGGCCGAGGGAGACGACCCCCTCCTGGATGCGCGCGCCGGCGCCCTCGTTGATGCCCACGATGGGGGAGCCGGTCTTGATCGCGAGGTCCATGATCTTGGTGATCTTCTCGCCGTAGACCTCACCGAGACTGCCGCCGAAGACGGTGAAGTCCTGGGAGAACACGCACACCTGACGGCCGTCGACCGTGCCGTAGCCGGTGATCACACCGTCGCCGTAGGGGCGGTTCTTCTCGAGGCCGAACGCCGTCGAGCGGTGCCGCGCCAGCTCGTCGATCTCGACGAAGGAGCCCTCGTCGAACAGCATCTCGATCCGCTCGCGGGCCGTCTGACGTCCCTTGGCGTGCTGCTTCTCGACGGCCTTCGCCGACCCGGCGTGCACCGCCTCGTCCAGGCGCCGGTCGAGGTCGGCCAGCTTGCCGGCGGTGGTGTGCGTGTCGATCTGACCCGGTTCAGGTGCCACTGCTTCGCTCACGCGCTCAGGGTAGCCGCCGGTCCGCTCGCCCCGACGAGGGGCGCGGATCATGGGACAGTGGGGACATGAGCGACTCACCGCCAGCCGACTCTCCTCTCGCCCGCCGTCCACTCGACGCCGCCGGTCTCGAGCAGGCCCTGATCCGACCGACGTCGTGGTGGCAGCAGGTGCGCGTGGTCCCCGAGACCGCCAGCACCAACGCCGACCTCGCCCGGCTGGCCCGGGAGCGCGCGCCGGAAGGCACGCTGCTGACCACCGCCCACCAGACGGCAGGGCGTGGACGGCTCGACCGGACCTGGGAGATGCCGCGCTACTCCGCGCTGGCCGTCTCGGTCCTCGTACGCCCGCGCATCGACGGATACCGATGGACGTGGCTCCCCCTGCTGACCGGCGCCGCCGTGGTCGCCACCGTGCGTCAGGCGGGGGTCGTCGCCCAGCTGAAGTGGCCCAACGACGTCGTCGTCGAGGACCGCAAGCTCGCCGGCATCCTCGTCGAGCGGGTCGACACCCCGACCGGGCCGGCCGCGGTCGTCGGGTGCGGGATCAACGTGTCGACGACCCCTGAGGAGATCGGTGTCCCGAACGCGACCTCGCTGACCAACGAAGGCTCACCGACGGCGGAGAGGACCGGGCTGCTGAGCGGCTTCGCCGCCGCCTTCGAGGCCCTGTACGTGCCATGGGCCGACGCCGGCGGCGATCCCGACATCGGCATCCGGCAGGCGTACGAGCGGAGCAGCGCGACCCTCGGACGCGAGGTGTCGGTGGAGCTTCCCGACGGCCAGCGGATCGAGGGGGAGGCCGTCGGACTCGACGACAGCGGCCGGCTGGAGATCTCGGTGAACGGCGAGGTGACCACAGTCAGTGCCGGAGACATCACGCATCTGCGGTCCCGGGCATGACACCATGACCCCGTGGGTGTCTCCAAGAAGCTGTTGATCGGCGGCGAGAACGAGGTCCTGACGGTCAGGACACACGTCAAGGCGCTGTTCGGCGCCGTCTTCGTCCTCGTGGTCGCTGCCGCTGCCGGTGGGTTCGGAGCGGCGGTCACGGACGGGCCCGTGCGCTCGGTCGTCGTGGTGGTCGCGCTGCTCGTCGTCCTGATGTGGGTGGTCCTTCCGTTCCTGGGCTGGTTCACCTGGACGTGGACCGTGACCAACCGACGTCTCATCGAGCAGCGCGGCATCCTCACCCGCACCGGTCGGATCATCCCGCTCAACCGCATCAACGACGTCTCGTTCGAGAAGCAGCTCACCGACCGCCTGCTGGGGTGCGGGACGCTGATCGTCCACGCCGCCAGTGAGCAGGACGGCCTGCGTATCCGCGACGTCCCTCACATCGAGGACGTCCACCGGCAGCTCAGCTCCCTCGTGTTCGAGGCGCACCAGCCGATGACGAGCGACGAGCAGATCTGACGTGCCCGACGACCTCGCCCGCGCCATCCTCGGTGCGGATCCCATCTTCAGCAGCGACGAGGTCGCCGCGGCAGCAGGAGTCTCGTACGAGGAGGCGAGACGACTCTGGCGAGCGCTCGGGTTCCCCGACTCGGCCGACGCCAAGGCCTTCGTCCCTGCCGACCTCGACGCGCTGAAGACGGTACGCGCCGTCGTCGCCTCGGGGGTGCTCGACGACGACACGGTCGTCCGGTTGACCCGCGCCCTCGGTTCGACCATGTCGCGCCTCGCCGAGTGGCAGGTGTCGACCCTCGCCGAGGTCCTCGAGCGGCGCAACCAGTCCGAGGAGGACCGTCGGCGGTGGCCATCGTCGGGTCGTTCGGTGGCGGAGACGATGGGGCCGGTGTTCGAGCGCCTGCTGGTGTACTCGTGGCGCCGGCACCTGGCCGCGTCGGCGACGCGCGCGGAGGCGCTGGCCGCCGACGAGGAGGACGTGCTCCGGATGGTCGTCACCGTCGGCTTCGCCGACCTGGTGGCGTTCACCAAGCTGTCGAACGGGCTTGACGACGACGGCCTGGCCGATCTGGTCGAGGAGTTCGAGACACGCTGCATCGACCTCGTCACCGAGGGCGGCGGTCGGCCGATCAAGACTCTCGGCGACTCCGTCCTCTATCTCGCGGAGTCCCCCGAGGTCGCGGCCGACATCGCCTTCTCCATCGTGGCCGAGATCGGTGGCGACAAGAACCTGCCCGACGTGCGCGTCGGTCTGGGGACGGGGCCGGTGATCTCGCGGCTCGGAGACGTGTACGGTCCACCGGTCAACCTCGCCGCGCGGCTCACCGGTGTCGCCCGCCGCAACCGTGTGATCATCGACGCGGCGACCGCCGAGGGCCTCGGGGACAGGTTCGAGACCCGGGCGATGGCCCAGCGCAACCTGCGGGGATTCGGCAACGTCGAGCCGCTCACGGTGCGGCACCGCTGGTCCTACAACGGCTGAGGTTCTCCCACGACGAGCTCCTACGACGGCTCAGCGAGGTCGCCGTCGGGAAAGACGAACCGCCGATAAGCCCAGAACCGGAACAGGGTGCCGAGACCCAGCCCGACGACGTTCGCGGAGATGTTGTCGGCGAGGGCGCTGTCGAGTCCCAGGACGTAGTGCGAGAACGCCAGGCACCCGACGGCGATGAGCATGCCGATGCCGTTCATCACCACGAAGAGGACGACCTCGCGGTGGACGCTGCGAGTGCTCCGACCGCGCCACGTCCACTGCCGGTTGCCGACGTAGGTCACGATCATCGCGACGGCCACGGAGAGGATCTTCGCCGTCACGGGCTTGTGCTCCAGGACTCCCGGGTCACCGGCGTACCGGAGCAGGTTGAAGACGACGACGTCCGTGACGTAGCCGGCGAGACCCACCGTCCCGAACCTCGCGACCTCACCGAGCCGAGTGGTGACGCGCGACGGCGACAGAGAGGAAGTCACGGGTTCAGCCTACGGAGTCCTCTCTGCCGCCTCGCTCGACTGCCGTGTCGTCAAGGACAGACGTAGAGGTCTTGCGCGGCGAGCGTCCCCTTGAAGGTTCGCGAGTACGGCTTGGTCGCGCGCTGGGTCTTCTTGAAGTAGTAGCGCGGGACGCGCACCGTGCCCGGGCCGGTCGGATCGTCGACCCGTGAGTAGCGGACGACGACTCGCCTGGTGAAGCGAGACGCCTGCGTGCCACGCAAGCAGGGGGTCGCCCGCTTGGCCTTGCGTGCTGCTGCGTCGCTGACTCGGCTGCCGACCGCCTTGCCGCGGTAGCGGGCGACGATCATCGGGACGGCGTTGAGCACTGTGGTCGACGCAGCCTTCGGGTTCCGCTCGACGAAGAAGGTCAGACCGGCGGTGCGGTCGGTACGCACGGACCAGCGGACCTTGCCGTCACGGACCCTCTTGGCCTTCCCCGTCCAGGCGGACTTCCCCCGGACCGCCTGCGTCGGACGGAGGCGACAACCCTCGCAGCCCGCGATCTTGAGAGTGATGACCGTCCGTGGCGCCTTCCGTACGGCATCGTCAGCCGACGGAGTGCTCGTGCCCTGCGCGGTGGCCGGCGGGCTCTGGACGGCGCCGGCGTAGGCGGGAGCGCCGACGGCCAGCGCGGTCGCAGCGACCATCACCAGGATCGCCGTGCGAGCTTGTCGTTGTGCCTTCTTCATGTTTCCCCCGGATTTGATCGTGGCGCGCCCGACACGGTCGCGTGAGCGCCCGGCCAAGGTAGCCTCGCCTCGGGTCACGCCCCGCGCCTTTTCGGCCACGTCCAGCACGCCCGATAGCATGACCGCGTGCAGAGCCCGATCGACAGCCCCGCGCTCGCCATCGTCGGGGGCGGGCAGCTGGCTCGGATGATGGAGCAGGCCGCCGTCTCCCTCGCGGTGCCGGTCCATCTCCTCGCCGAAGGGCCGGACGTGAGCGCCGCCCAGGTGAACCCGGCGACCACCGTGGGCGACTATCGCGACCTCACCACGCTCCGAGGCGTGGCCGAGGGGTGCGCGGTCGTGACCTTCGACCATGAGCACGTGCCGCCCGAGCACCTCCGTGCCCTCGACGCGGAGGGTCACGCGTGTCGTCCAGGGCCGCACGCCCTGCTCTTCGCCCAGGACAAGCGCGAGATGCGGGAGCGGCTCACCGCACTCGGCGTGCCGTGTCCTCGCTGGGCGCCGGTCTCGGACGCCGCAGGGCTCGACCGCTTCGCCGCCGACGGTGACGGTTACCCGGTCGTCGTCAAGACCACGCGCGGCGGGTACGACGGCAAGGGCGTGTGGGTCGTCGAGGACGCAGGAGCGGCAGCCGAGGTGTTCGCGGCCGGTGTGCCCTTGATCGCCGAGGAGCTGGTCGACTTCCGTCGCGAGCTGTCGGCACTGGCCGCGCGGTCGCCCTCCGGCCAGGTCGCGACCTACCCGGTGGTGGAGTCGAAACAGGAGAACGGCATCTGCCGCGAGGTGATCGCGCCCGCCCCCGGTCTGGACCCCGAACGCGCTGCAGAGGCGGAGATGCTCGCGATGAGGGTGGCCGCTGAGCTCGACGTCGTCGGGATCCTCGCGGTCGAGCTCTTCGAGACCGCCGACGGCCGCATCCTCGTCAACGAGCTGGCGATGCGTCCGCACAACACCGGCCACTGGACCATGGACGGCGCGGAGACCAGCCAGTTCGAGAACCACCTGCGCGCCGTGCTCGACCTGCCGCTGGGCTCGCCACGGGCGCGGGCCCGGTGGACGGTGATGGTGAACATCCTCGGCGGCGAGGTGGGGCACCTGTACGACGCCTACCCGCACGTGATGGCGCGCGACCCCGGGCTCAAGGTCCACCTGTACGGCAAGGACGTCAAGCCCGGGCGCAAGGTCGGCCACGTGAACGTCTACGGCGACGACCTGGATGATCTCCTTGCGCGGGCGAGGCACGCCGCAGCCTGGTTCGAGGGGCGGCTGGACGACGACGTGGACCCAGACGAGTGGGACAGGGGTAGCACTGGTGAGTGAGACACCACAGGTCGGGATCGTGATGGGGTCGGACTCCGACTGGCCGACGATGAAGGCGGCGGCAGAGGCGCTCGAGGAGTTCGGTGTCTCGTACGAGGCTGACGTCGTCTCGGCCCACCGCATGCCGGACGAGATGATCGCGTACGGCCGCGAGGCCCACGGCCGCGGCCTCCGGGTGATCGTGGCCGGTGCCGGAGGAGCGGCTCACCTGCCGGGCATGCTGGCGTCGGTGACGCCGTTGCCGGTGATCGGTGTGCCGGTCGCCCTGAAGTATCTCGACGGCATGGACTCGCTGCTGTCGATCGTCCAGATGCCCGCCGGCGTGCCGGTGGCGACCGTCGCCGTCGGCAACGCACGCAACGCCGGTCTCCTCGCCGTACGCATCCTCGCGGCGTCCGACCCCGCGCTCGCGGACGCGATGGTCGCCTTCCAGTCACGCCTCGCCGACGCCGCGCGGGCGAAGGGCGCAGCCGTCCGGGGTCAGCGGCCGGGCGCCGCTCAGTAGAGGTTCTTGGAGTACGCCTCGCCGTAGTAGGCCTCGAGTGCGCCCAGCGACTCCTCCGGACGCTCGAGGCGCTTGGCGATCTCGGCGCGGGTCGCGAGGACCTCGGGGTGCCAGGAGTCCTGGTTCCACAGACGCGAGCGCAGGAACGCCTTGGCACAGTGGAAGAAGACCTCCTCGATCGAGACCTCCAGCGCCATGATCGGCCGGTGGCCCTTGACGGTCATCGCGTCGAAGTAGGGGGCGTCGGAGACGATCCGCGCCCGGCCGTTGACCCGTAGCGTGTCGCCGCGTCCGGGGACGATGAACAGCAGACCGACGTGCGGGTTCTCGAGCACGTTCAGGTAGCCGTCCACCCGCTTGTTGCCGGGGCGCTCGGGGATCGCGACCGTGGTGGCGTCGACGACGTGGCCGATGCCGGCCGGGTCTCCCTTCGGAGACACGTCGCACCGCCCGGAGGCGTCCGAGGTCGCGACGAGGCAGAACGGGGATGCCTCGAGCCAGGCGACGTGGTCGTCGACCAGCGTCGACATGACCTTGTCGCGCACACGGGGGAGGGGCTCGCCGACGAGCGCGCGAAGCTCCTCGAGGGAGGTGATCTCGGTGACGTGGGCAGCAGGCTCGGCAATCGCGGTCATGCGACCAGGTTAGGGCCCTGCTGGTCGCTGGTTAACACTCATTAGCATGGAGGGGTGACCAACGACCAGCCCATGTATGCCCTGTCCGAGGAGCACCAGGCGATCCGCGAGGCCGTCCGGGCCGTCTGCGACGCCAAGGTCGCCCCGTACGCCGCCGCCGTCGACGAGGAGGTGCGCTTTCCTCAGGAGGCCTACGACGCGTTGGTGGCGTCGGACTTCCACGCGCCCCACGTCGGCGAGGAGTACGGCGGCGCTGGGGCCGACGCCCTCGCGACCGTGCTCGTGATCGAAGAGGTGTCGCGCGCCTGCGTGTCGTCCTCGCTGATCCCCGCCGTCAACAAGCTCGGCAGTCTGCCGGTGATCCTGTCCGGCGGCGAGGAGCTCAAGAAGAAGTACCTCACGCCGCTGGCCGCTGGCACGTCGATGTTCTCCTACGCGCTGTCCGAGCCCGACGCGGGCAGCGACGCCGCGGGCATGAAGACCCGTGCCGTCCGTGACGGTGACCACTGGGTCCTCAACGGCGTCAAGCGTTGGATCACGAACGCCGGGGAGTCCGACTTCTACACGGTCATGGCGGTCACCGACCCGACGAAGCGCTCGAAGGGCATCAGCGCCTTCGTGGTCGAGAAGTCCGACGAGGGTGTCTCGTTCGGGGCGCCGGAGAAGAAGCTCGGCATCAAGGGCTCCCCGACCCGCGAGGTCTACCTCGACAACGTCCGCATCCCCGCCGACCGCATGATCGGCGCGGAGGGCACCGGCTTCGCCACGGCGATGCGCACCCTCGACCACACCCGCGTCACGATCGCGGCACAGGCCGTCGGCGTCGCCCAGGGCGCGCTCGACTACGCGCTGGGCTACGTCAAGGAGCGCCAGCAGTTCGGCAAGGCGATCGCCGAGTTCCAGGGGCTGCAGTTCATGATCGCCGACATGGGCATGAAGGTGGAGGCGGCCCGCCAGCTCACGTACGCGGCGGCCGGTCGCAGCGAGCGCGGCGACAAGGACCTCACGTTCTTCGGGGCTGCCGCCAAGGCGTTCGCCTCCGACACGGCGATGCAGGTCACGACCGACGCGGTGCAGCTGCTCGGTGGCTACGGATTCACGCGCGACTACCCGGTCGAGCGGATGATGCGCGACGCGAAGATCACGCAGATCTACGAGGGCACCAACCAGGTCCAGCGCATCGTGATGGCGCGTCAGCTCCTCGCCGGGATCCAGTCGCAGCTGTAGTCAACATCCGGGCATCCGCACATTCCATCCCCAAGGGCACTGCGCCCTTGGGGATGGTCTGTCTCGGCGAGCGGAACGGCTATGTCGTCAGCTCGGCCAGGCCGGCGCGCGCGAACTCGAGCACGCGGTCGACCAGGGAGGGCAGCTCTTCGCGGCTCGCTTCGTCGGCCACAAAGACCTGGCGTAGGACGCCCAGGCGCAGGCCGCCCACCAGCGTGTACGCGGTGAGGCGGGGGGCGAGCGCATCTGGCGACATGTCCAGCTCCTTCCCGAGTGCCTGGGCAATCACGTTCTCGAGCTCGGCGTAGAAGACCTGTGCCCGGCTGCTCAGATCCGCGTCCTCGGCGATCAGGGCAGCGCGCTTCGCGTGCAGGGAGAACATCTCGCCGGGCGATCGGCCCTGGTCCGTGTCGTCTTCGCCGAGGGCGTGCATCGTGTCGTGCATCCATACGCTAAAGGCGTCGAGCGTGTCGCCGGTGCGGTCGGCGAGGCGGGCAGCCAGCGACTCCGGTGCGAACGGATCCTCGTCGGCGAACAGCAGGTCCGCCTTGGTGGGAAAGTGCAGCGTGACCGTCCGCGTCGCGACGTCCGCGTGTTCGGCGATCGCCGCGATGGTGGTGTTCCTGTAGCCGTGCGCGGTGAACAGCTCCAGCGCCGAGGCCCGGATCCGATCTCGGGTCTGCTTCTTTTTCCTGTTGCGTCTGCCTTCCATGTGGACAAAAATAGCATCTAGCCAATTAATGCAGTCCATGCTACTTTTACGTAGAACCTATTCAGTGAGAGGGGTGGAGACGGGGGTCTCTCACGACGCGCCGCTCGGGGCGCCGCCGCGATCGGTCCTCAGGGTCGGCTCGTAGGGCACCGGTCTCGGCGCTCGAGGCACGGGCTGACTCGCACTCACCCGTCCGCGAGCTCTCCGAAAGGGGTCGTCATGACCACCGTCGCCTCACCCACTACCTCACAGTTCGAGCACGGCCTGCGTCGGCTGTACTACGCCAGGTTCGGGTTCGCCATCGTCTGGGCAGCACTGCTGTTCCTCAGCAGCTCCGACCTCAACCCGGTCAGCGTCGTCCTGCTCGTCCTCTATCCCGCCTTCGATGTCGCCGCAGCTGTCGTCGACCTTCGCTCCTCCCATGCCGCGGAGCAAGCTCGTGGGCTGTACGTGAACATCGCGGTGAGCGCGCTCGCCGCCGTCGGCATCGCCCTCGCCTGCACGTCGGACGTGTCTACTGTCCTGCGCGTGTGGGGGGCCTGGGCCGTCGTGTCTGGGCTCGTGCAGCTCAGTGTCGGGATCGCGCGCCGCACCCTGGGGGGCCAGTGGCCGATGATCCTCAGCGGCGGCCTCTCGGTGCTCGTCGGCGTTGGGTTCATCCTCGCGGCCGGCGCCGATGACCCGTCCCTTGCCGGCCTGGCCGGCTACGCCGCTCTCGGCGGGGTCTTCTTCCTCATCTCAGCCCTGCGCCTCGGCCGCGTCGCGCAGGAGAGCTGACATGGACACCACGACATACGACGTCATCATCATCGGCGCAGGTCCGGTCGGCGAGAACGTTGCGGATCGCGTGACGCAGGGCGGTCTCAGCGCTGCCATCGTCGAGCGCGAGCTGGTCGGCGGTGAGTGCTCGTACTGGGCGTGCATCCCGACAAAGGCGCTGCTGCGCAGCGGGGCGGCGTTCCGGGCGGCTCGGGACGTGCCCGGAGCGCGGGAAGCGCTGACGGGCGGCCTGGACGTGGCGGCCGTGCTCGGCCGGCGCGACGCCTTCGCCGCGCACTGGAAGGACCAGAACCAGGTGTCCTGGCTCGACCAGGCAGGCATCTCGCTGTACCGCGGGCAGGGACGGATCAACTCCACCCGCGTCGTCGAGGTGGCCGGTGACGACGGTGCGACCACTGTGCTGACCGCACGCCACGCGGTCGTCATCGCCACCGGGAGCGGCGCACTGGTCCCTGACATCGCCGGTCTGCGCGAGGCCGAACCGTGGACCAACCGGGAGGCGGCCGCCGCTGCTGCGGTTCCTGACCGGCTCGCCATCCTCGGCGGTGGTGCGGTGGCAGCGGAGATGGCGACCGCGTTCGGCGGGCTTGGTGCGTCGGTGACGATGCTGGTGCGCGACGGGGTGCTTCCGCGTGCGGAGCCGTTCGCCGGCGACCTGGTCGTCGACTCGCTGAGGGACGCCGGCGTGACGGTACGGCTCGGCACGGAGGCCGCATCCGTGACGCGCGAGGCCGACGGAACGGTGCACATCAGTCTCACCGATGGTGAGCAGATCGAAGCCGACGAGCTCCTGGTCGCGACCGGCCGCATGCCGAAT
>NZ_JARBCJ010000007.1:0-40202 GCF_028803055.1 Mumia sp. | reverse complement strand
CTGGTCGACCTCGAGCGGCTGATCGACCGCCGAGCGCAGGTGAGCGATGTGCGACGCGGCCATGTTGGAGACGCCGAAGCCGCGGACCGTGCCCTCGGCCCGCAGCACGTCGAACGCGTCGGCGATCTCCTCCGGTCGGGCGAGCGGGTCCGGGCGATGCAGGAGCAGGCGGTCGAGCCGATCGATGCCGAGCCGCGCGAGGCTCCCCTCCACCGAGGCGAGGATGTGCTCGCGGGACAGGTCGTACGCGTTGCCGTTCTCCGCGCCGCCGAGGACGATCCCGCACTTGGTCTGGATCTCGAGCTGGTCCCGCAGGCCCGGGTTGCGGGCGAGGACGGTCCCGAACACCGACTCCGCGGATCCGCCGCCGTAGATGTCGGCATGGTCGAAGAGACGGATGCCGATGTCGTACGCCGTGCGGACCGCGGCCTCTGCGCGGTCGACCTCCTCGTCGGTCGGTGCGGGTCCGGCGGACCCGAGTCCCATGCAGCCGTAGGCGAGTCTCATGCCCTCATCCTGGCCGCTCAGCGCCGCATCGGCTCGCGGCTCAGAGGCGGGCGGCCAGCTCCGTCGCCTGGCGGATGGCGCGCTTGGCGTCCAGCTCGGCGGCCACGTCGGCGCCACCGATCACGTGCACGCTCACGCCGGCCTCGCGCAGCGGCTCGGCGAGGTCGGCGACCGACTCCTGTCCTGCGCACACCACGACGGTGTCGACCGCGAGGACCTGCTCGGCGCCGTCCTGGTCGAGGATGTGGAGCCCCGCGTCGTCGACGAACTCGTACGTGACGCCGCCGAGCATGTGGACGCCGGCGTCCTTGAGCGTGGCGCGGTGGACCCAGCCCGAGGTCTTGGCGAGGCCCTTGCCCAGCGGTGCGTCCTTGCGCTGGAGGAGCCACACCACTCGCTTCGGCGGCGCCTTGACCTTGGTCGCGAGGCCCCCGCGCTCGAGCTCGGGGTCGGTCACGCCCCAGCGTGCCATCCACTCGTCGAGGTCCTCGTCCGGCTCGTGGAGGAGGAACTCGGCGACGTCGAAGCCGATCCCGCCCGCGCCGATGACGGCGACCCTCTCTCCGGCCTCGACGCGGCCCTCGATCACGTCGGGGTACGACGCCACGCTCGCGTGGTCCAGGCCCTTGATCTCCGGCACCCGAGGGACGACGCCGGTCGCGACGACGACCTCGTCGTACGCCTGAAGGTCGGCGACGGTCGCCCGGGTCGAGAGCCGCACGTCGACGCCGGTGGTCTCGAGGCGCCGTGCGTAGTAGCGCAGCGTCTCGGCGAACTCCTCCTTGCCGGGGATCCGCTGTGCCAGCCGGAACTGCCCGCCCACCTGGTCGTCGGCCTCGTACAGGGTCACCTGGTGCCCGCGGTCGGCGATCTCCGTGGCTGCAGCGAGTCCCGCGGGGCCGGCGCCGACGACGGCGACCCGCTTGCGGCGCGGCTCGGGGACGGGGAGGAGGCGCAGCTCGGTCTCGTAGCCGGCGCGGGGGTTGACCAGGCAGGTCGCGCGCTGGTTCCTGAAGGTGTGGTCGAGGCAGCCCTGGTTGCAGGCGATGCAGGTGTTGATCTCGTCGGCGCGGCCGGCGGCCGCCTTGTTGACGAACGCGGCGTCGGCGAGCAGCGGGCGCGCCATCGACACCATGTCGGCCTGGCCGTCGGCGAGGATCTTCTCGGCGATCTCCGGGGTGTTGATGCGGTTCGAGGCGATCACCGGGATCCCGACCTCGGGACGCAGCTTGCCGGTCACCCAGGCGAACGCGGCGCGTGGCACCGAGGTGACGATCGTGGGGACGCGGGCCTCGTGCCAGCCGATCCCGGTGTTGAGGATCGACGCGCCCGCCTCCTCGAGCTTGCGGGCCAGCTCGACGGTCTCCTCCCAGGTCTGCGCGTCGTCGACGAGGTCGAGCAGCGAGATCCGGTACTGGACGATGAACTGCTCCGCGGTGGCCTCACGGATGCGGCGGACGACCTCGACGGGGAAGCGCATCCGCTTCGCGGCGGTGCCACCCCAGGCGTCGGTGCGGTCGTTGGTGCGGGCCGCGAGGAACTGGTTGATGAGGTATCCCTCGGACCCCATGACCTCGACGCCGTCGTAGCCGGCGCGCTGGGCGAGCAGCGCGGCGCGCACGAAGTCGTGGATCGTCCGCTCGACCTCGCGGGTGCTCATCGCGCTCGGCTTGAACGGGGTGATCGGCGACTTCTTCGCCGAGACGCCCTTGGAGAAAGGGGAGTATCCGTACCGGCCGGCGTGCAGCACCTGCATGAGGATGCGGCTGTCGTGGGCGTGGACCGCCTCCGTGACCTCCCGGTGGCGGTCGGCCAGGCGACGGGATGCCATGGTCGAGCCCATCGGGCTGAGCCAGCCACGCCAGCTCGGGGCGTACCCGCCGGTGACGAGGAGCGCGGTGCCACCCTCGGCCCGCTCGGCGAAGTACGCCGCGAGCTTGGAGATGTCGCTCGCCCGGTCCTCGAGCTTGGTGTGCATCGAGCCCATCATCACGCGGTTGCGCAGCGTGACCCCGCCGACCGTGATCGGGGAGAGGAGGTGCGGGTACGGGGTGGGGGCGGGCTGCTCAGCCATGGGATCCTCTGGTGTTCACTAGACGGGTGATCTCTCGTCGTGCTGCGTGGTTCCTGGTGCTGGCCGGGGTGTTCAACATCGTCATCTGGCCGCGGTTCGGGATGGCGGTGTGGGACGACGAGCGAGCGTGGGAGGGCGCCGTCGGGGACAGCACGCCGACCGGCTTCCTGTGGGTCCACGCGGTGCTGATCGTCGTGGCCGTCTCGATCGCGGTCGGCATCCTGTGGGTGGCGTTCACGGCGCTCCGGTCGAGGCGGAAGGCGCGCTCGGCTGTTTGAGCAGCCGTTCGACCTCCTCGCACCAGTCGAGCCCGGCCTGCTCGAGCAGCAGACCTCCACGGAGCACGGCGTACTGCGCGCGCTGGCCGTCGTCGAGCGCATCGGCGTCGGAGAAGTTGCGAGCCTCGTCGGCGCGGTAGTACGCGAGCCGCTCGCGGTGGGTCTCCGCCCGGCGGCGTACGTCGGCGAGAACGGCGTCGCGGTCGCAGTACGGCAGCCCGCGGAGCTTGACCGCGAAGTCGCTCCGGGAGGCTTCTGACGGGCTCGGTGTGCGTGACCACTCGAGCAGCGCGGCGTGCCCCGCGCCGGTGATGGCGTACACCTTCTTGTCCGGTCGGCCGTCCTGCGGAACCGGGTGCGACTCCACCAGCCCGTCACCCTCCATCCGCCCCAGCTCCTTGTAGATCTGCTGGTGGCTGGCCTTCCAGAAGTAGCCGATCGACTTGTCGTACCGGCGCGTCAGGTCGTAGCCGCACGCCGATCGTTCGGCGAGCGAGACGAGGATCGCGTGCTCCAGGGCCATGCGCCGAGTGTATATGCAACTCGTTGCAGTGCAAGCCGTTGCATCGGCTCAGGCGGCGGCTCGGTCGTCGAGGACCCGCACCGCCGACCGGGCGGCCACCCGCCCCGCCCGGTTGGCCCCGATCGTCGACGCCGAGGGCCCGTAGCCGACCAGCTGCACCCGGTGGTCGCGTGCCGCGGTCGTCGGGGTGTGCGCATCCTCACGGGCGACGAGACGCACTCCGCCGGTGTCCTCGCGCAGGTGCAACGGCGCCAGGTGGCGCAGCACGGCCCGGAAGCCCGTGGCCCACACGATGGCGTCCGCGTGCCGGAAGGTCCCGTCCGCCATCCGCACCCCCTCGGGCTCGATCCGCGTGAACATCGGGTGCCGCTCGTACGCCCCCATCGCCGCGGCGCGTGCCTCTTGAGGGCGCAGCAGCAGACCGGTCACACTCACGACGCTCTGCGGCGGGAGGCCCTGCCGTACGCGCTCCTCGACCAGCGCCACCGCCTCGCGGCCGGCGTCCGGGTCGAAGTCGCCGACGCGCCACACGGGCTCGCGACGCGTGACCCAGGTCGTCGACGCGGCGAGCGGGGCGATCTCGCCGAGGACCTGCACGGCGGAGGCGCCGCCGCCCACGACGACCACGTCCAGACCGGCGAGGTCCTCGGGTCCCTCGTAGCCGTGGGTGTGGAGCTGGCGGCCGCGGAACGACGACGCTCCTGGATAGCTCGGCCAGAACGGTCGCTCCCACGTACCCGTGGCGTTGATGACCGCCGGCGCGCGCCACACGCCGGCATCCGTGCGGATGAGGAGGTCCCCGCCGCGGTTCCCGGGGTCGGCGTCCTCGACTGCGCTCACCCGCACCGGTCGGACGACGGGGAGGCCGAAGCGCTCCTCGTAGGCGGCGTAGTACGCGGGAACGAAGTCCCGGGCGGCCGCGTCGTCCACGGCCTCGGGCACATCGAGTCCCGGAAGGGTCGCGATCCCGTGGACGTCACCCATCGTCAGCGTGCGCCACCGGTGCTGCCACGCGCCCCCGGGAGCGGGGTTCGCATCGAGGACGACGAACGAGGCCCCGAGCCGCTGGAGGTGGTACGCCGCCGAGAGCCCGGCCTGCCCTGCGCCGATCACGACCACGTCGACCAGGGTCACGGTGTCGGGAGAACGGCTCACGTATGAGGACAACCATCGCGTCGGCGCGGGTGTTCCGGGAGGGCGCGCCCGGATAGCGTGGCCGCCATGACGGTCCCGCACTCCGACCCGGAGCACCTCGCCTTCGTCCACCTGCACCACGTCCAGCTGGCGATCCCGGCCGGCGGCGAGGACGCGTGCCGTGCGTTCTGGGGCGGTGTGCTCGGCATGCACGAGCTGGAGAAGCCCGCCGAGCTCGGGGCTCGGGGCGGCTGCTGGTTCCGGTCGGGCGGCGTGGAGGTGCATCTGGGGGTCGAGGAGGACTTCCGACCCGCGCACAAGGCGCACCCCGGCATGCTCGTCGCGCGGATCGACGACGTGGCTGCGCGGCTCGCGGCGGCCGGCATCGAGGTGACCTGGGACGACGCGTTCCCAGGGCACCGGCGCTTCTACACCGCAGACCCGTTCGGCAACCGGCTCGAGGTGCTCCAGCCCCTCGGGTGACCGCTGCGACGTCCTGGCTACCGGTTGTTGGCGGCGATCCCCTGGGCGGCGAGCCGGACCACCTCGGCGATCCGCGTCTCACGGGTGCTGGGCCGCTTCGCGTCGACGAGCCAGCGCAGGATCTGCTTGCGGCGCCCGGCGGTGAACGCGTCGAACTGACGCCGTGCCTCGGGGTCGGCGTCCAGGGCGGCCGCGAGGTCGTCGGGGACCTCCATCGCCTCGACGGAGTCGAGCACGGTCCACGACCCGTCGGCCTTCGCCCGGTCGATCGCCTCCCGGCCGGCAGGAGTCATGCGTCCGGAGGCCTCGACGCGGGCGACACGCTCCTTCGACAGGCGGCTCCACACCGAGCCGGGGCGACGGCGGGTCATCCACAGCATCGAGTGCTCGTCGTCGAGGCCCTTGGCCTGACCGTCGATCCAGCCGAAGGCCAGGGCCTCCTCGATCAACGCCTCGTACGAGAGGTCGGGGCGGTCGGCCTCGTGTCGAGCCCACACCACCCAGACCCCGGGGTCTGGGTCGGCGTGGTGGTCGGCGAGCCAGGCGCGCCACCGGGTCGCCGAGCTGATCGGGAGTCGTGGGGCGTCGCTCATCGATGACATCGCGGGACCTCCTCGTCAGCCGACGCGGGAGGCGAAGGCGAGCACGCGCTCGCGCAGCAGGCCGGCCGCGTCGGAGTCGTAGTCGACGTTGCCGACCTCGCCGAACAGGTGACGGGTCCCGGGATAGCGGAACACCTCCGCCCCGGAGGCCTCGGCGAACGGCGCGACCTCGGCATCCCAGTTGATCCACGGGTCGTCGACCATGCCGTGGACCTGGGCGGGGAGTCCGGCGGGCCAGGTCGAACCGAGTGCCTCGGGAGGCAGCACGCCGTAGAGGAAGACAGCACCGAGGGCCCCGGGTCGGGTCTGGGCCTCGAGCTGGGCGAAGACCGCCCCGAGCGACATCCCCATCCACAGGACCTCGGCCGGAAGCCCGTCGACCGCCGCTCCTGCGCGGCGCATCAGCTCCTCCCGGCCGACCTCGTCGCGGTAGCCGACAGCCTCCTCGACGCTGGTGAACGTCCGGCCGTCGAAGTAGTCGGGCGTGTGCACGGTGTGGCCGGCCGCACGGAGCTCGTCGGCGAACCCGATGAACCCCTCGGTCTGCCCCTGGGCGTGGTGGAACAGCACGATCTCCGTCATGCTCCAGCACGCTAGACCCGAGCGCCGAGACGTGTCAGTGCCCGCACCTACTCTCGAACACATGTCCACGTCGTCCGATCTCCTCGCCGCCCCACGCACTCCCGACGAGCTGAGCGTGCAGCTCGTCGAGCGCCTCACCGCCCGCGACGTCGAGGGCGTCGTCGCGCTCTACGAGCCGACGGCCGTGCTCGAGATGCCCGACGGCCGCCTCGCGGTCGGGCACGACGACATCCGTGCCTTCTACGCGCGCGCCCTCGCCGGTCACCGGCCGATCCGGGCGGGCATCCCGCGTCGGCCGCTGGTTCGAGGCGACGTGGCCCTCTCCACGACGGTGCTGCCGATGGACGCCGGTGCCGGCGGCGCGACGTGCGAGGTCGCGCGGCGTCAGCCCGACGGGACGTGGCGCTGGATCATCGACCGCCCGAGCGTGCGCTGAGCCCGGGAGCGCTCACCCGACGAAGCGGTAGCCCAGCCCTGGCTCGGTGACGAAGTGCCTGGGGTTGGCGGGGTCGTCCTCGAGCTTGCGGCGGATCTGCGCGAGATAGACCCGCAGATAGTGGGTCTCGCGCTCGTACGCCGGTCCCCACACCTCACGCAGGAGCTCGCTCTGGCGGACGAGCCGCCCGGGACGCCGCAGCAGGGCGGTGACGATCCTCCACTCCGTCGGGGTCAGGTGCACCTCCACGCCGGACTTCACGGCGGTGCCGTCCTCGGGGTCGATGACGAGTCCGCCGACGGAGACCGCGGGCGACGGCGACGGGGAGGTCCCGCCCCTGCGTACGGCCGCCCGCAGGCGAGCGAGCAGCTCCTCCATCCCGAACGGCTTCGTCACGTAGTCGTCCGCACCCGCGTCGAGCGCCTCGACCTTGTCGTCGGCCTCGTGGCGCGCGGAGAGCACGACGATCGGCACGCTGCTCGTGGCACGGATCCGGCGGATCACCTCGGTGCCGCTCACGTCGGGCAGGCCGAGGTCGAGCAGGATCACGTCAGGGACCCGCTCGGCGACGGCCTGCAGCGCCGACCGTCCGTCGCCGGCGGTCTCGACCTCGTAGTCGCGTGCGCGGAGGTTGATGCGGAGCGTCCGCAGGATCGCGCGGTCGTCGTCGACCGCCAGCACGACGGTCATCCTGGCTCCTCGTCCGGTGGGCCCCCGGAGACCGGTGCCTGCGGCAGCGTGACGACGAAGGTCAGGCCACCGCCCGGCGTCTCCTCGACCTCCAGCGTGCCCGACATCGCCTCGGTGAGCCCACGCGCCACGGCCAGACCGAGACCGACACCGTCACCCTGCGGCACGTCACCCAGGCGCTGGAAGGGGGCGAACATACGGTCGCGCCCTTGGGACGGCACCCCCGGGCCGTGGTCGACCACGCGCACGGACACCCGGCGAGCGCCGTCGGACTCCGTGTACGCCGACGCCTGGACCTGCACCGGACCCGAGGTGTGCTTGAGAGCGTTCTCGCCCAGGTTGGCGAGGACGCGTTCGAGGAGACCCGCATCGGCGCACGCCCCCGGGAGACCCTCCGCCGCCCGGACCTCGATGCGTTCGGCGTCAGGCAGCCCCGCGACCGCCCTGCGGACGACCTCGACGACGTCGACGTCGGTGGGGAGCGCGGTGAGCGCGCCTGCGCGGAGGCGGCTCATGTCGAGGAGGTTGGCGACCAGCGCGTCGAGGCGGTCGGCAGACTCCTCGATCGTCATCACCAGCTCGGCCTCGTCCTCCGGCGACCAGGTGATCTCGTCGTTGCGCAGGCTCGAGGCGGCGGCCTTGATGGCGGCCAGCGGACTCCTCAGGTCGTGCGAGACCGCGGCGAGGAGGGCCGTACGCGTCCGGTCGGCCTCGGCCAGCTCGTGCGCGTGCACGCGCTGGTCCGCCGCTCGCGTACGGTCCCTGACGACTCGGGCGTGCGCGGCGTAGGCGGTGAGGAGCCGCCGGTCCGAGGCCGCGAGCGTCCGTCCCCGGAGCACCAGGGAGGTGTGGTCGTCGATGGGCACCTCGACGTCGGCAGCCGAGACGGTGTCCGGTGCGTCGCCGTACGCGGCGACCGTCTCCCACCCGGGCGACGCCCGCTCCAGGATCGCCGCGCCACGCATGCCGAAGACCTTGCACGCCTGTGCGAGCAGCGTCGGCAGGCTCTCGCCCGCATGGAGGAGGCTGTGGGAGAGGACCGCCAGCGCGTCGGCCTCGGTCGACGCCCGCCGCGCCTGCGCGGCCCGTCCTGCCGCGACGTCGACGACCGACGCGACGGCGACGCCCACCACGACGAAGACGCCGATCACCGCGATGTACTGGCCGCGCGCGATCGCCAGCGTGTGCACCGGGGCCACGAAGAACCAGTTCAGAAGGGCCGCGGACAGCAGGGCCGCCACGAGGGCCGGCACCAGACCGCCCACCAGCGCGACCAGCACCACCACGCTCAGCATGACCATCGACTCGAGAGTGAGGTCGTGCAAGTCGGCGGTGAGGTTCAGGAGGAGCGCAGCGAGCACCGGGAGGACCACGCCGAGGCCGTAGCCCAGGACGGTGCGCCGGGTCCCGAGGTCGGGCCGCCGCCGGTCTCGGGTGCCTCTCCGCGCCTCCTGGTGGTTGACGATGTGGACGTCCACGTCTCCCGATCCGGCGATCACCCGCTCGCCGACCCCAGGACGCAGGGCCACGGACCACCGTCCGCGCCTGCTGGCGCCGATGAGGATCTGCGACGCGTTCTCCGCCCGCGCGAACGAGAGGATCCCGTCGGCGACGTCGTCGCTGACCACGGTGTGAAAGCTGCCTCCCAGGTCGGTGACCATCGCGTGCTGGCGTGCCAGCTGGTCGGGCGAGGTGCCCGACAAGCCGTCGCGACGGGCGACGTAGACCGCCAGCCACTCGCCGCCCGCGGTCCGACCGGCGATGAGCGCCGCCCGGCGGAAGAGGGTCGCGGACTCCGCGCCACCGGTCACCGCGACCACGATCCGCTCCCGCGCCGGCCAGGTCGCATCGATCTGGTGCTCGTGCCGGTAGCGCTCGAGCCCTTCGTCGACCCGGTCGGCCACCCAGAGCAGCGCGAGCTCGCGGAGCGCCGCGAGGTTGCCCTCCCGGAAGTAGCGGGACAGCGCCGCGTCCACCCGGTCGGCGGAGTAGACGTTGCCGTGGGCCAGCCGGCGCCGCAACCCCTCGGGACTCATGTCGACCAGCTCGACGGTGTCGGCGCTGCGCACCACCTGGTCGGGCACGGTCTCCCGCTGCCGGACCCCGGTGATCGCCTCCACGACGTCGTTCAGCGAGTCCAGGTGCTGGACATTGAGGGTGGTGACGACGTCGATCCCGGCGGCCAGGAGCGCGTCCACGTCCTCCCAGCGCTTGGCGTGCGTAACGCCAGGGACGTTGGTGTGAGCGAGCTCGTCGACCAGGACGACCTCGGGCCGCCGGGCCAGGACGGCGTCGAGGTCCATCTCCTCGTACGTCGACTCCCGGTACGTGACCCGACGTCGGGGGACGAGCTCGAGACCGTCGAGCTGCTCGGCGGTGTGGACCCGGCCGTGGGTCTCGACGAACCCGACGACGACGTCGGTCCCGCGGTCGCGGCGGCGTCGCGCCTCGTCGAGCATCCGGTAGGTCTTGCCGACGCCGGGAGCGGCCCCGAGATAGACCCGGAGCCGCCCGCGGTGCGAGGGCGGATGGTCCATGTCCGCCATCCTGTCAGGCCTTCGCGGCGTCGAGGATCGCAAGGTTGAGCAGCAGGACGTTCACTCCCTCCTCGCCGAGGAAGCCGAGCGTGCGCCCGGCGGTGTGCTCGGTGACGAGGTCGCGCACTGTCGACGGGTCCAGGCCGTTGGCCTCGGCGACGCGTGCCACCTGGAGGTCGGCGTACACCGGCGAGATGTGTGGGTCGAGGCCGGAGCCGGAGGCGGTGAGGGCGTCGGCCGGGACGTCGGACGGGGCGACCCCCTCCTCCTCGGCGACGGCGGTCCTCCGCTCCTCGATCGAGGCGAGAAGGTCCGGGTTCGACGGGCCGAGGTTGCTCGCGGCGCTCGCCAGCGCGTCGTACTCGGTGGCCGACGGCCGCGGGTGGAACAGCGCCGGGTCCTCGAAGGTCTGCCCGATGATCGCGGATCCGACGGGTCGGCCGTCGACCTCGACGACCTGCCCGTTCGCGTGGTCGTGCGCGACGACCTGGCCGACGGCCCAGACGGCTGCGGGGTAGCCGATCCCGAGGATCACCGTGAGGACGAGCAGGATGCGGAGCCCCGTCGCGGTCTGACGCAGGAGCCCGGCGCCGAGCGGGGCGTGGACAGGTGCCGCATCGGACTCCCGGTCCGCGGGGGTGGTGGTCGTGGTCATGCGCGTGCCCTTTCCGTACGGGCTCACAGTGCGGAGCCGAAGAGGGTCGAGAGGAGGAGGTCGATGATCTTGATCCCGACGAACGGCGCCACCAGGCCACCGAGGCCGTAGACCAGGAGGTTGCGTCGCAGCAGTCCGGCCGCGGAGGTCACCCGGTACTTCACGCCCTTGAGCGACAGCGGGATCAGCGCGACGATGATGAGCGCGTTGAAGACGACTGCCGAGAGGATCGCCGACTCGGGGCTGTGCAGCCGCATGACGTTCAACGACTCCAGGCCGGGGTAGGCCGCGACGAACATCGCGGGGATGATCGCGAAGTACTTGGCGACGTCGTTCGCCACGGAGAAGGTCGTCAGAGCGCCTCGGGTGATGAGCAGCTGCTTGCCGATCTCGACGATGTCGATGAGCTTCGTCGGGTCGGAGTCCAGGTCGACCATGTTGCCGGCCTCCTTGGCGGCCGACTTTCCCGAGCTCATCGCGACGCCGACGTCGGCCGCGGCCAGCGCGGGAGCGTCGTTCGTGCCGTCACCGGTCATCGCGACCAGGCGGCCGCCGGCCTGCTCCTGACGGATGTAGGCCATCTTCTCCTCGGGCGTCGCCTCGGCGAGGACGTCGTCCACACCGGCCTCCGCCGCGATCGCCTTCGCCGTGACCGCGTTGTCGCCGGTCACCATGACCGTACGGATGCCCATCCGGCGCAGCTCGGCGAAGCGTTCGGCCATGCCGGGCTTCACGACGTCCTTGAGGTGGATCACGCCGAGGACCTGTCCTGCGCTGCCGTGCGCGGGGCGGACGGCGACGACCAGCGGGGTGCCGCCGTCCGCGCTGATGCGCTCCACGGCAGACTCGACGCTCGGGGGCAGAGCGGTCTGGTCGAGCCAGGCGAGGACGGCCGACCAGGCGCCCTTGCGGACCACCGTCCCGTCGGCGAGGTCGACCCCGGACATGCGCGTCGATGCGGAGAACTCGACGATCTGGGCCCCGACCGGGAGCGGCACGTCGGGAGCGCCCTGCGTGAGGGCGAGCTCGACGATCGACCGGCCCTCAGGAGTGGGGTCGGCAAGGCTCGAGAGTCGTGCGGTGTCCCGCAGGACCTCGGGGTCCAGACCCGCCTGCGGGACGAAGGACGTCGCGCGGCGGTTGCCGTACGTGATGGTCCCGGTCTTGTCGAGCAGCAGCGTGCCGACGTCACCTGCGGCCTCGACGGCGCGACCCGACATCGCGAGGACGTTGACCCGCACGAGCCGGTCCATGCCGGCGATGCCGATGGCCGAGAGGAGAGCGCCGATGGTGGTCGGGATCAGGCAGACCAGCAGCGCCACCAGGACGAGCGTGCGCTGCGGTGCACCCGCGTAGTCTGCCATCGGTGCCAGCGTCGCGACCGCCAGCAGGAAGACGATCGTGAGGCTGGACAGCAGGATCGTCAGGGCGTTCTCGTTGGGTGTCTTGCGCCGCGAGGTGCCCTCGACGAGCGCGATCATCGTGTCGAGGAACGTGCTGCCCGGGGCCGCGGTGATCCTCACGACGATCCGGTCCGACAGCACGGTCGTGCCGCCTGTCACCGCCGACCGGTCACCGCCTGCCTCGCGGATCACAGGAGCGGACTCGCCGGTGATCGCCGACTCGTCGACCGACGCGATGCCCTCGACCACGTCGCCGTCGCCCGGGATGACCTCCCCGGCCGCGACGACCACCCGGTCACCGATCGCGAGGTCCGTGCCGGGGACCTCCGTCTCGGTGCCGTCGCGGTCGAGGCGTCGGGCGACCGTGTCCTTGCGGGCGGCGCGCAGCGAGGCGGCCTGCGCCTTGCCGCGTCCTTCGGCGACGGCCTCGGCGAGGTTGCCGAAGATCACCGTCAACCACAGCCAGACCGCGATCGCGATCGTGAAGAAGCCGGGGTCGGCGAGGGCGAGGACGGTGGTGAGGACGGACCCGACGAGCACCACGAACATCACCGGGTTGTGCCACATGTGGCGCGGGTCGAGCTTGGCCAGGGCCGTCGGCGCCTGGCTCACGAGCTGGGAGAGGGTCATGCGAGGGCCTCCGCGATCGGACCGAGGGCGAGCGCGGGGAAGTAGGTCAGCCCGGTCATCACGAGGACGACCCCGACCAGCAGGCCCGCGAACAGGGGAGTGTGAGTGGGAAGGGTGCCGGTCGTCTCGGGGACCTTCCCCTGGCGCGCCAGCGAGCCGGCCAGGGCGAGGACGAACAGGATCGGCACGAACCGGCCGAGCAGCATCGCCGCGGCGAGCATCAGCTGGAAGAACGTGGACGTCACCGTGATGCCGCCGAACGCGCTGCCGTTGTTGTTCGCCGCCGACGTGAACGCGTAGACGACCTCGGAGAAGCCGTGGCCTCCCGGGTTGCCCATCGCTGCTGCGGTGCTGGGGAGGCCGATCGCGATCCCGACGCCGACGAGGACGAGGGCAGGCGTGGTCAGCGTGTAGAGCGCCACGTAGCGCATCTCGGTCGAGCGGATCTTCTTCCCGAGCAGCTCGGGCGTACGGCCGACCATGAGACCTGCGACGAAGACCGCGAGGATCGCCATCACGAGGATGCCGTAGATCCCGGCGCCGACACCGCCGGGCGCGACCTCGCCCAGCATCATGTTGACGAGGACCGCTCCTCCGCCCGTCGGGGTCAACGAGTCGTGCGCGGCGTTGACGGCCCCGGTCGAGGTGCCGGTCGTCGCGGTGGCGAAGAGGGCGGATGCCCACTCACCGAAGCGTGTCTCCTTGCCCTCCATCGCGGCGCCGGCAGCCTGTGCGGACTGTCCGTGCGCACCGACCTCGGCCCAGGTGGTCACTGCGAGCGAGGTGACGAAGAGGGCGCCCATCGCCGCCAGGACCGCGTATCCCTGCCGACGGTTGCCGAGCATCGTGCCCAGCGTGCGGGTCAGGGCGACCGGGATCAGGAGGATGAGGAAGATCTCGAGCAGGTTCGAGAAGCCGTTCGGGTTCTCGAAGGGGTGGGCCGAGTTCGCGTTGAAGAACCCGCCGCCGTTGGTGCCGAGCTCCTTGATCGCCTCCTGGCTCGCGACCGGCCCGGTCGTGATCGTCTGCTGCCCGCCGGTGACCGTGTCCACGACCTGGTCCGCGCCGAAGCTCTGCACGGTGCCCACGACCACGAGCAGCACGGCCCCGACGAAGGCGATGGGGAGGAGGACCCGCAGGCTCACCCGGACGAGGTCGACCCAGAAGTTGCCGAGCTGGTCCGAGCGGTCTCGCGTGAAGCCGCGGATCAGAGCGACGGCGACCGCGATGCCGACCGCGGCCGACACGAAGTTCTGCACGGCGAGCCCGGCGGCCTGCGCGGTCCAGCCGAGCGTCGACTCACCGGCGTACGACTGCCAGTTGGTGTTGGTGACGAACGAGACGGCGGTGTTGAGCGCCATGTCCCAGGGCATGCCCCCCATCCCGCGGGAGTAGGGCAGGGCCGACTGTGCGACCAGCAGGACGTACAGGAGGAGGAGGCTCACGACGGAGAAGCCGACGACGGCCAGCGCGTACGAGCGGGTGCTCTGCGTCGCGTCCGGGTTCACCCCGGCGAGCCGGTACAGCGGGCGCTCGACGCGGCTGTGGCGCGGGCTCTCGAGCGTCCGGGCGATGTAGTCGCCAAGAGGGCGGTAGGCCAAGGCCAGCAGGGCGACGAGGGCGAGCAGGCTCAGCGCGCCTGCGAGACCGTCGCTCATCAGAACCGCTCCGGGTGGATGAGAGAGGCGACCAGGTAGCCGATCAGAAGGGCCACCAGTGTGATCAGGAGGCCGGTGTCAAGACTCATGACGCCGAGTCTTGGCCGCTGACGGCTGCCTGCGGCCGACCTTGACGCGACCTTGACCGGCCTTGACGCGATCTTGACGCGCCCGTGACGTGCGTCTCGGTGGGCGTCTCGACGGGCGGGCGAGTGCGAGTGGGACAGGCGCCCGTCCTTACGCTGGACGGTGTGCCTGTGACCGCTGACGACGTCGACGCCGCCTACGAGCCCGTCTCCCGGGTCGCTCTGCGGACACCGCTCGAGCGCGACGTCCGCCTGTGCGAGCAGACGGGTGCCGACGTGTGGCTCAAGCGTGAGGACCTCCAGGTCGTCCGCTCCTACAAGCTCCGCGGCGCCTTCCACATGATCTCGCGGCTGGACGACGCCGAACGCGGGCGCGGCCTCGTCGCCGCGAGCGCAGGCAACCACGCCCAGGGAGTCGCGTACGCCGCGCGTGCCCTCGGCGCGCACGCACGCATCTACCTCCCGCGGACCACGCCGCGACAGAAGCGCGACCGCATCGCGACGCTCGGCGGCGACGCGGTCGAGGTCATCGTCGGTGGGGACACCTACGACGCCGCGAGCGCGGCCGCGTACGAAGACGCCTCCCGCACCGGCGCGACGATCGTGCCCGCGTTCGACCACCCGGACGTGATCGCCGGGCAGGGCACCGTCGCGCGAGAGGTCGGTGAGCAGCTCGGCTCGGCCCCGGACGTCGTCGTCGTGCCGGTCGGAGGAGGGGGCCTGGTCGCGGGCATGGCGGCGTGGCTCGCGGTACGCCACCCGCACACCCGCATCGTCGGTGTGGAGCCCTCAGGCGCGGCGAGCATGGCCGCGGCGATGGGCAAGGGCGTTCCGGTCACGCTGGACGAGGTCGACGCGTTCGTCGACGGTGCCGCGGTTCGCCGGGTGGGGGACCACACCTGGGCCGTCCTCGAGGACCTGGCCCGTCGCGGCCGGGCGGTCGAGCTGGTCGATGTCGACGCCGGCACCGTGAGCGAGGAGATGCTCGCCCTCTTCGAGGTCGACGGCGTGATCGCGGAGCCTGCCGGGGCGCTCGCCGCGGCTGCCCTGCGCGTGCCCGGGCTCGTGGCGCCGGGCGAGTCGGTCGTCGCGGTCGTGTCCGGTGGTAACCACGACGTGAGCCGCTACGCCGAGGTGATCGAGCGGGCGCTGGTCTCGCGCGGCGTGAAGCACTACTGGCTCGTGGAGTTCCCGCAGGAGCCAGGGGCGCTGCGGCGGTTCCTCGACGAGGTGCTCGGGCCGGACGACGACATCACGCTCTTCGAGTACGTCAAGCGGCACAACCGGGAGACAGGGCCGGCGCTCGTCGGTATCGAGCTCGGCTCTCCCGACGATCTCGGCGGGCTGGTCGCGCGGCTCGAGGACTCGCCGGTGCGCGCCACGAAGCTGTCTCCGGACGACCCGGCGTTCCAGTTCCTGGTGTGAGCGCCCCGACCTGAGCGATCCCGTCAGTTCGTGGCACGTCCAGGCGCGCGTTCGGCCGCGCGGGGCGTCAGCAGTCCTCGCCCGACGGCGGCCAGGAAGATCATGCCGATGCTCAGCCCGAGGTGGAGCCAGTTGTCGGCATCGTTCACGGGGACGATGTTGGCGCCGTGGTCGTGGTCGACCATGACGCCGTACGCCCACAGGCCCAGATAGGCGACGCCGCCCCAGAGGAGATAGCGCAGCGAGCCGATCACGCTCCGCGCGAGGACCAGCCCGGCCACCCCGAACCCGAGGTGGAGGATGTTGTGCAGCACGGAGACCTCGAAGAGGCCGAAGAGCTCGGCGTCGCTCTCGTGACCGGCCCAGGTGATCGCGTCGAGGTTCGTCGTCACCCCCGGGACGAATCCCAAGATCCCGACGAGCACGAACGTGGCGCCGACCACGGCAGCCATCGCTCGTACGGTCTGGACGGCCTTCCGCTCCGGCGTCGTGGCAGCTGCGATGTCCTTCATGCCGCGTCGGTACCCACGGATCGAGGGCCTACCCGCCGGTGCGTCAGATGTCGGTCACAGCGGTGAGCAGGAAGACCGAGTCGGCGAGCGCCTTCACCGAGTGACGCTCGCGGGGGATCTGCGCGAGCATGCCCGTCTCGAGGGCGGTCGTGCCGGACGCGCCGACGACCTCGATCGCGCCCGTGAGCACCAGGATGCTGCCTGCCGGCGGTGCCTCGTGCTCGGAGAGCTCGGCGCCCTCGGCGAGCCCGAGGACGCTCTGGCGCAACGGGCCGTCGGTGAGCACCAGCTCGGCGCTCCTTCCGTGCGGCGCCGAGCTGGCGGCGTCGACGTACTCCTCGGTGAGCGCAGCGACGTCGCGCATACGAACCTCCGTCTCCGTGCGGGCGATGACGGTGAGCGTAGTCGGCCCCGGCCCGCCCCGCTCGGCGGCGAACAGGGGGTCCGAGGGCCGCAGAAGTTCCGGTCGCGGCCATGCCCGGTCCGACCTACGTTGTCGCGAGAGGAGGCTGTGATGACTCAGACCACCCGTGAAGGACGAGCGCGTGCTCGGCGCCGGGGATCCGGCGGGGGCACGGACGGTCCTGCGTCGGAGGCCCTGCTCGCGCTCGGTGACTTCTTCTCACGCTGGGACGAGAGTGCTGACCGGCGCGCTGTCTATCGCAAGGGCGGTCGCCGCGGCGACGTCTTCTATCGCGACCGGTGGAGCCACGACAAGGTCGTTCGGTCCACGCACGGGGTGAACTGCACGGGGTCGTGCTCGTGGAAGGTCTACGTCAAGGACGGGATCATCACGTGGGAGGCGCAGCAGACCGACTATCCCACCACGGGACCGGACCGCCCCGAGTACGAGCCGCGCGGATGCCCTCGCGGCGCGGCCTTCTCCTGGTACACCTACTCGCCCACCCGGGTGCGCTACCCGTACGGACGAGGTGTCCTGATCGAGATGTACCGCGAGGCCAAGGAGCGTCTCGGCGACCCGGTCCTCGCCTTCGCGGAGATCGCGGCAGACCCTGACAAGCGTCGCCGCTACCAGCAGGCCCGCGGCAAGGGTGGCCTCGTCCGCATCTCGTGGGAGGAGGCGGTCGAGATCGCCGCCGCCGCGCACGTGAGCACGATCAAGACGTACGGGCCGGACCGGTGCGCGGGCTTCTCTCCGATCCCGGCGATGTCGATGGTGTCGCACTGCATCGGCACGCGCTTCATCCAGCTCATCGGCGGCGTCATGACGTCGTTCTACGACTGGTACGCCGACCTCCCGGTGGCGAGCCCGCAGGTGTTCGGCGACCAGACCGACGTCCCGGAGTCCGGTGACTGGTGGGACGCCTCGTACCTGCTGATGTGGGGGTCGAACGTCCCCGTCACCCGCACGCCGGACGCGCACTGGATGGCGGAGGCGAGGTATCGCGGCACCAAGGTGGTCGCGGTCTCACCCGACTTCGCCGACAACACGAAGTTCGCCGACGAGTGGATGCCGGCGCAGGCCGGCACCGACGCGGCGATGGCGATGGCGATGGGCCACGTGATGCTCAAGGAGTACTACATCGAGCGCCAGGTCCCGTTCTTCACCGACTACGTGAAGCAGTACACCGACCTGCCCTTCCTCGTCCGGCTCAGGCAGTCCGACGACGGCTCCTGGGTCCCGGAGAACTTCCTCACCGCAGCCGACCTCGAGGGCTCGGGGACGTCGCAGAACGAGGCGTGGAAGACGGTGCTCCTCGACGCCCGTACGAACGAGCCGGTGGTCCCCAACGGATCGGTCGGGTTCCGCTACGGCGAGGAGGGTGAGGGCCGCTGGAACCTCGACCTCGGCGAGGTCGACCCCGCGCTGTCGGTGATCGGCCCGGACGCGCGGCCGGCCGAGGTGCTGATGCCCGCCTTCGACGCCCCCGACGGCTCGGGAAGCGTGATCCGGCGCGGCATCCCGGTCCGTCGCGTCGGGGAGCACACCGTCACCACGGTGCTCGACCTGATGCTCGCGCAGTACGGCGTCGGCCGCGACGGGTTGCCCGGCGAGTGGCCGACCGGGTACGACGACGCGTCGTCGCCGTACACGCCGGCCTGGCAGGAGGCGATCACGTCGGTGCCCGCGTCGCAGTGCATCCGGATCGCACGCGAGATGGCCCAGAACTCCGAGGAGTCGGGCGGGCGGACGATGATCATCCTGGGCGCGGGCGTCTGCCAGTGGTTCCACGGGGACGTCACGTACCGGGCGATCCTGACGCTGCTCATGATCACCGGAGCCATGGGGCGCAACGGCGGCGGCTGGGCGCACTACGTCGGCCAGGAGAAGTGCCGTCCGATCACCGGCTGGCTGTCGCTGGCCAACGCGCTCGACTGGTCGCGCCCGCCGCGGACGATGACCGGCACGTCGTACTGGTACATGCACACCGGCCAGTGGCGCTCCGACGGCTCCCACCAGGACGTCCTCGCCTCACCGCTCGCGGAGGGCGACCTCGGCGGCCTGCACACCGCCGACCTGATCGCGAAGTCGGCACGGATGGGATGGATGCCGTTCTATCCGCAGTTCGACCGCAACCCGCTCGACCTCGCCGACGAGGCGGGCGCGGCGACGGCCGCCGGCTCGGCGGCGGACGCGGGCTCGTGGATCGCCGACCGGCTCCGGGACGGCAGCCTGAACGCGGCGATCGACGACGTCGACGCACCGCAGAACTGGCCGCGCACGCTCGTGCTGTGGCGCTCGAACCTCTTCGGCTCGTCGGCGAAGGGCAACGAGTACTTCCTCGAGTACCTGCTCGGCACCCGGTCGAACGTCGACGACACCGACGCACCGGAGCCGCCGCGCACGATCCGGTGGCGGGACGAGGCGCCGCGGGGCAAGCTCGACCTGCTCGTGTCGGCCGACTTCCGGATGACCTCGACGACGCTGCTGTCCGACATCGTCCTCCCGGCTGCCACCTGGTACGAGAAGTACGACCTCTCCTCGACCGACATGCACCCGTACGTGCACGCCTTCACCCCGGCGATCGACCCGCCGTGGGAGACACGCAGCGACTTCGACATGTTCACCGCGATCGCGGTGAGGCTGTCGGAGATGGCGAAGACGCACCTGGGGGTCCGCAAGGACCTGGTCACCGTCCCGCTGCAGCACGACACACCGGGCGAGATCGCGCAGCCCGGCGGGCGGAGCCTCGACTGGAGGGAGGGGCAGACCGATCCGGTCGCCGGCAAGACGATGCCGGTCGTGGCCGTCGTCGAGCGCGACTACACCGCGATCGCGGACAAGCTCGCCGCCGTCGGGCCCAAGGCCGAGCAGCTCGGCTTCACCACCAAGAACATCACCTACGACCTCGAGGAGGCGGTCGCCTCGCTCGGTGCCAAGCACGGCGTGATGGGGTCGGGAGCGGCCGAGGGCCGGCCCGCGATCGACACCGACTCGCGGATGGCGGAGGCGATCCTCACCTTCTCCGGGACGACCAACGGGCACCTCGCCGCACAGGGCTTCCGCGACCTCGAGCGGCGCACGGGCCGCCCGCTCGTCGACCTCGCCGAGGGCGCGGAGGAGAAGCAGATCACCTTCCGGATGACGCAGGAGGCTCCGCAGTCGGTGATCACCTCTCCGGAGTGGTCGGGATCGGAGACCGGCGGGCGACGCTACGCGCCGTTCACGGTCAACATCGAGCGCCTGAAGCCGTTCCACACGCTCACCGGGCGGATGCACTTCTACCTCGACCACGCCTGGATGCGCGACTACGGCGAGCAGCTGCCGACGTACCGTCCGCCCCTGGACATGCACCGCATGTACGGAGACGTGGCCGTGGGAGACGCTGCGGCTCCCGTGGAGGACGGTGCCCTGCAGATCGCGGTCCGGTACCTCACCCCGCACAACAAGTGGTCGATCCACTCGGAGTACCAGGACAACCTCCTCATGCTCTCGCTGTCGCGCGGCGGTCCGATGGTGTGGATGAGCGTCGGGGACGCCGACCGGATCGAGGTCGCCGACAACGACTGGGTGGAGTGCGACAACGCCAACGGTGTCTTCGTCGCGCGCGCGATCGTGAGCCACCGGATGCCCGACGGCGTCGTCTACGTCCACCACGCGCAGGAGCGCCTGATCGACGTCCCGAAGTCGCAGAAGACCGGTCGACGCGGCGGTATCCACAACTCCGTCACCCGTCTGCTGGTCAAGCCGACCCACCTCGTCGGCGGGTACGCGCAGCTGTCCTACGCGTTCAACTACCTCGGCCCGACGGGCAACCAGCGCGACATCGTCTGCACCGTCCGCAAGCGGACCGTGCCGGTGACGTACTAGTCCGAGCCCAGGCCGGCCACGGGCGGAGAGCGAGAACCGATGAAGGTCATGGCGCAGGTCGCGATGGTGATGAACCTCGACAAGTGCATCGGCTGCCACACCTGCTCGGTCACGTGCAAGCAGGCGTGGACCAACCGCAGCGGCGTCGAGTACGTCTGGTTCAACAACGTGGAGACCCGACCCGGTCAGGGCTATCCCCGCCGGTACGAGGACCAGGAGCGCTGGCGGGGCGGCTGGGTACGCAACCGTCGTGGGCGGCTCTCGCTGCGCACCGGCGGACGCGCCCGACGGCTGTTCACCATCTTCGCCAGCCCGGTCCAGCCCGAGCTGTCGGACTACTACGAGCCCTGGACCTACGACTACGAGAACCTCACCCGCGCGCCGCTGGGTGACGACTTCCCCGTGGCGCGCCCCAAGTCGCTGATCACCGGCAAGGACATGGCGATCACCTGGTCGGCGAACTGGGACGACAACCTCGGCGGTGGGCCGGAGTCGGTGCTGCAGGACCCGATGGTCGAGAAGGTGCGCCGCGAGTCCGAGGACAAGATCCGTTTCGACCTCGAGCGGACCTTCATGTTCTACCTGCCGCGGATCTGCGAGCACTGCCTCAACCCGTCGTGCATGGCGTCGTGCCCGAGCGGTGCGATCTACAAGCGGTCCGAGGACGGGATCGTGCTCGTGGACCAGGACCGGTGCCGGGGCTGGCGGCAGTGCATCACCGGCTGCCCGTACAAGAAGATGTACTTCAACCACAAGTCGGGCAAGGCCGAGAAGTGCACCTTCTGCTATCCGCGGGTGGAGGTCGGCATCCCGACGGTGTGCGCCGAGACCTGCGTCGGACGGCTGCGCTACATCGGCGTCTTCCTCTACGACGCCGACCGCGTCACCGAGGCCGCGTCCGTCGAGGACGAGCAGCAGCTCTACCAGGCGCAGCTCGACCTCATGCTCGACGCCGACGACCCGCAGGTCCGTGCGCAGGCCCGGGCCGACGGGATCCCGGAGGACTGGATCGAGGGCGCGAGCCGCTCACCGGTCTACGCGCTGGCCAAGCGCTACAAGGTCGCGCTGCCGCTGCATCCGGAGTACCGGACGATGCCGATGGTCTGGTACGTCCCGCCGCTGTCGCCGATCGTCGACCTGCTGGCCGACCAGGGGCACGACGCGGAGGACGAGCGCACGCTGTTCGGGGCGATCGAGGCGCTGCGCATCCCCGTCGAGTACCTCGCCGAGCTCTTCACCGCCGGGGACACCGACGTGATCACCGGCGTCTTGCGCAAGCTGGCCGCGATGCGGTCCTACATGCGCGGGATCAACCTCGGCAAGGTCCCTGACGGCACGATCCCGGCGTCGGTCGACATGTCCGAGGAGGACATGTACGAGATGTACCGCCTGATGGCGATCGCCAAGTACGACGAGCGGTACGTGATCCCGACGGCACACGCCGAGCAGGCCCACGACCTCGAGGAGCTCGGCTGCTCGCTCGACTTCGAGGAAGGGCCGGGCATGTACGAGTCGGGGGCGGTCGGCGAGGCGAGCGGACGGCCGGTGCCGATGGCGGTCGAGAACTTCCACGCGCTCAGGCAGCGTCAGGGAACCGACACCGTGGCCGCCCCGGACCCCTCGAGCAGCGGCCAGGTGAACCTCCTGAACTGGGACGGCCGCGGCGCTCCGCAGGGGATGTTCCCGCCTCCGGCGACCGACCGGGAGGACGTCCCATGACCGACCACCGGGTCGCGCACCGCAGCGCCGCGCTGCTCCTCGCCTATCCCGACGAACGGCTCGTCGAACGCCTCCCGCTGATCCGCGCTGCGCTCGAGGAGCAGTCCGCCGGACGCGGTCGCACCGCGCGCCGCGCGCCGTACCGGCACCTCCTCGCCTTCATCGACGTCATCGAGGAGACCCCGGTGCAGGCGCTGGCGCGCCGGTACGTCGAGGTCTTCGACCTGGACCGCAAGCATCCGCTCTACCTCTCCTACTTCACCGACGGAGACACGCGGCGCCGTGGCGAGGTGCTCGCGGGGTTCAAGCAGGCCTACCGCGACTCCGGACTGCTCGTGGACACCCACGGCGAGCTCCCCGACTACCTGCCGATGGTGCTGGAGCTGGCGGCGCACGACCCGGAGCGCGGCGGCGAGCTCCTCGAGCGCTACCGGCCGAGCGTGGAGCTGCTGCGGCTGGCGCTCGAGCAGACCGCCGGCAAGGACGAGCCCGGGGCGACGCCCACCCCGTGGGCGCACGTGCTGCGCGGGGTGTGCGCGACGTACGACGGCCCGGGACCGCAGGACCGCGCCGCCGCGATGGCGATGGCGGGGCCACCCACGGAGACGGTCGGGCTCGACTCCTACGACCCCCGTCTCCTGCCGATGTCGGACTCCGGAGGTCACTGATGGACGTCGTCCTGTGGGGGGTCATCCCGTACCTGGTCCTCGCGACCTTCGTCGGCGGGCTGATCTGGCGCTACCGCTACGACCAGTTCGGCTGGACCACCCGGTCCTCCCAGCTCTACGAGTCGGCGCTGCTGCGCATCGCGTCCCCGCTGTTCCACTTCGGGATCCTCGTCGTGGTGATCGGGCACGTCATCGGGCTGCTCGTCCCGGAGGCGTGGACCGACGCCATCGGCGTCAGCGAAAGCGAGTACCACGCGATGGCGCTGTCGCTCGGGACGATCGCCGGTCTCGCCACGCTCGTCGGCGTCGTCATGCTGATCTATCGCCGGCGCAAGACCGGGCCGGTGTTCATGGCCACCACCAAGAACGACAAGACGATGTACGTCGTGCTGGTCGCGGCGATCGTCGCGGGGCTCGTGACCACCGGCGTGAGCGTGTTCGACACCAACGTCACCGACTACCGGCACACGGTGTCGCCCTGGTTCCGGAGCCTGTTCGTCCTCCAGCCGGACGTCGACGCGATGGCGGCCGCGTCCACGTCGTTCCACGTGCACACGCTGGTCGGCCTGGCGCTCTTCGCGATCTGGCCGTTCACGCGGCTGGTGCATGCGTTCACGGCGCCGGTCCACTACCTGTTCCGCCCCTACATCGTCTATCGCAGCCGCGACGACGTCTCCGCAACCCGCGCGCCGCGGCCGGGCTGGGAGCCCGTCGGCACACCGGACCGCGACCGCTGACCGGCCGACCAGGCCGTGGATCACCGAAAGGCACCGCGATGAGCACCGCCACCGACGCACCTGCTCTCCCGAGGGCCGCCCAGACCCGCAACCTGATCCTCGCCACCTGGGCGTTCGCGATCAGCTTCTGGGCGTGGAACATGATCGGGCCGCTCGCGGCCCGCTACGCCGGCGACATGGACCTGAGCTCCACGCAGAAGTCGCTCGCGGTCGCGGTCCCCGTGATCGTCGGGTCGCTGGGCCGGATCGCGGCCGGCACGCTCACCGACAAGTACGGCGGCCGGCTGATGTTCACCGTCCTGCTCGTCGCGACGGCGCCGTTCGTGGTCCTCGTCGCGGTGGCAGGCAACGCCGACTCCTACGCCCTGCTTCTCGTCTTCGGGTTCTTCCTCGGCATCGGCGGCACGACGTTCGCGGTCGGCATCCCTACGGTGAAGGCGTGGTACGAGAAGCCGCGCCAGGGCTTCGCGACCGGCCTGTTCGGTGCGGGCATGGGTGGCACGGCGCTGTCGTCGTTCTTCACCCCGCGCTTCGTGGACTGGTTCGGCTACATGGCGACGCACGTGATCCTCGCCGTCGCCCTGCTGGCGACGGCCGCGGCGTGCTGGGCGTTCATGCGGGACTCCCCACGCTGGAGCCCGGCGGCGGACAAGGCCGGACCCAAGCTCCTGGCGGCGCTCAAGGAGCCGGTGACCTGGCAGATGTCCCTGCTCTACGCGATCGTGTTCGGCGGGTTCGTGGCGTTCTCCACGTATCTGCCCACCTATCTCGGCGACGTGACGACCTACGGGTACGGCCTCACGGAGGCCGGTGAGCGGACGGCGGGGTTTGCGCTGGCGGCCGTGATCGCGCGTCCCGTCGGCGGTGCACTGTCGGACAGGTTGGGGCCGCGGTTCGTCACCCTCGTCTCGCTCGCCGGCACCGCGGTGATGGCCGTGGTGCTCGCCCTGCGTCCCGAGCCGGAGTGGCCGGCCGGTCTCGCCTTCGTGGCGATGGCGGCGTTCCTGGGGCTCGGGTCGGGGTCGGTGTTCGCGTGGGTCGCCCAGCGCGCCCCGGCCGACAAGACCGGCTCGGTCACCGGGATCGTCGGTGCCGCCGGTGGTCTCGGTGGCTTCTTCCCGCCGCTGGTGATGGGTGCGACCTACAACGAGGAGGACCACACCTACACGGTCGGGCTCACGCTGCTCTGCATCACGGCGGCGCTGGTGTTCCTGTTCACCCTGGTCGGGCTTCGCGAGCGGCCGGGTGGCCGCCGCAAGGCGTGATCCGTACGCCGGTCAGGCCGCAACCGGCGAGACTCCGCGCGTGCGCTCGAGGATCACTGCGGCGACGAGGTCGGGGTCGTCGATCATCGGGACGTGGCCGCAGCCGGGGAGGGCCACGTGCGTCGCCGTCGGGAGCCGTCGACGTGCCTCCTGCGCCTGGGACGGGAGGAGGATGCGGTCCTTCGCCCCCCAGGCCACCGTCGTCGGGACCGACGGCCGGCCGCGGTAGTGGTAGCGCGCCCCCGACCGAAGCACCCGGACGAAGGCGTCGGCGTCGCGCAGGGCGAAGGTGTCGCCGAGGAAGTCGTCGGCGGTGATCCGCCCCGGGTGGGCGAACAGCGACGACATCGCCGCCGCCCGGGTCCAGCGGCGGGTCGAGATGCGGCGGACGAACGGCTCGGGAAGGCGGGAGGTGCCCTTCAGCCCGAGCAATACCGCGAACGCCCAGGCGCGGCCGGGCTCGGTCCAGAACCCGGCGGGAGAGAGCGCCGTCGCGGTACGCACGGAGCCGCGGGCAGCGAGCTCGAGGGCCAGGGCGCCACCGAGGGAGTTGCCGACGACGTGGGGCCGGTCGATCCCGACGGCGGCGAAGAAGTCGGCCAGCGCCTCGGTGAGCTGGTCCATGCCGTCGCGCCTGCTCCTCGGGAGGGCCCGCGACGCGCCGAAACCGGGGAGGTCCAGAGCGACGACGTCGTGGTGCGCGGCGAGCCGTGACAGCACGGGGTTCCACGCCTCCTTGCGGTGACCGATCCCGTGGAGGAGGACGAGCGGCTCACCGGAGCCCTGCCTGCTGTAGACGACGCTCATCGACGCTCTCCTGTCACGCGGGATGTGACATCGGACGTGTCACACTCGGCGAGCGTAGCCGCAGGTGGCGCGCGCTTGCCACTCTGACAGTCCTACTGTCACAATCAGGGCGTGACCGACACCACACCGCCGTCCGGCCCGCTGTCCGGCCCGCTGTCCGGCCCGCTGTCCGGCCCGCTGTCCGGCCTCAGGGTCGTGGAGATCGCGGGGATCGGCCCCGGCCCCTTCGCCGCGATGCTCCTCGCCGACCTTGGCGCGGACGTCGTCCGTGTGGACCGGGTGTCGCCGGGAGGCCTCCAGTCGCTGCCGCAGGAGCGTGACGTCCTCGCCCGCGGTCGCCGTACGGTCGCGATCGACCTCAAGCAGCCCGACGGTGTCGCCGTCCTGCTCGAGCTGGTCGAGCGTGCCGACGTGCTGGTCGAGGGCTTCCGGCCCGGCGTCGCCGAGCGGCTCGGCTTCGGCCCCGACGTCTGCCTCGAGCGCAACCCTCGGCTGGTCTACGGACGCATGACGGGGTGGGGCCAGGACGGCCCGCTCGCCTCGAGCGCCGGGCACGACGTCAACTACGTCGCCGTCTCCGGGGCGCTCGACCCGATCGGCCGCGCGGGCGGGCCCCCGCAGATCCCGATGAACCTGCTCGGCGACTTCGCGGGTGGCTCGCTCTACCTCGTCGTCGGCCTCCTCGCCGCTCTCCTCGAGGCACGCACCTCCGGCCGCGGCCAGGTCGTCGACGCCGCGATCGTCGACGGCACGGCGCACCTGCTCACGATGATCACCAACCTCCAGCAGGTCGGCGCCTGGAACGATGCCCGCGGCACCAACCTCCTCGACAGCGGTGCGCCGTTCTACGACGTGTACGAGACCTCCGACGGACGCTGGATGTCCGTGGGCGCGCTGGAGCCGCAGTTCTATGCGGAGATGGTGCGGCTGCTCGGCCTCGACGTGCCGGCCGACGTGGCGCTGCCCGACTCACCGCTGCCCGACCGCAACGACCCTCGCGTCTGGCCGGAGCTGCGCGCCCGCCTGGCGGCCCGCTTCGCCGAGCGCACGCAGGCCGAGTGGGCGGAGGTCTTCGAGGGCACGGACGCGTGCGTGGCGCCCGTGGTCCCGATGCGCGACGCACCCCAGCACCCGCACCTCGCCGCGCGCGGCACGTACGTCGAGCACGACGGCGTCGTCCAGGCGGCGCCCGCACCGCGGTTCTCGCGGACTCCGGCCACCCTGGGGCGTCCCCCCGCCCGGCCCGGGGCGCACACCCGCGAAGCCCTCGCCGCGTGGGGCGTCGGCGACGTCGACGCCCTCGTCGCGTCCGGCGCCGTCGTCCAGAACGATCCGTCCTAACCACGACACCACGAAGGGCCCGCCGATGCAGCGCACCATCTTCACCGAGGACCACGACGCGTTCCGCGACGCCTTCCGGACCTTCGTCGACAAGGAGATCAAGCCGTACCACGCACAGTGGGAGATCGACGGCATCGTCTCCCGCGACATGTGGCGGGCTGCCGGTCGGCAGGGCTTCCTCGGCTTCATGATGCCGGAGGAGCACGGCGGTGGCGGGGTCTCGGACTTCCGCTACAACGCGATCATCGACGAAGAGCTGGCGCGGGCGCACGCCAGCGGTGTCGGCTTCCCGCTGCACGTCGACCTCGTGTCGGGATACCTGCTGTCGTACGCGAACGAGGAGCAGAAGGCGCGCTGGCTGCCCGCGTTCTGCAGCGGCGAGTCGATCGCGGCGATCGCCATGACCGAGCCCGGCACCGGCTCGGACCTCCAGGCGATCGCGACCACGGCGATCGACCAGGGCGACCACTACCTCGTCAACGGCCAGAAGACCTTCATCTCCAACGGCATCCTCGCCGACCTCGTGATCGTCGCGGTCAAGACCGACCCGAGCGCGGGGGCGCGGGGCGTCTCGCTGATCGTGCTGGAGCGCGGCATGGAGGGCTTCGAGCGCGGTCGCAACCTCGACAAGCTCGGCCTCAAGGCGCAGGACACCGCCGAGCTCTTCTTCACCGACGTCAGGGTCCCCAAGGAGAACCTCCTCGGCGAGGAGGGCAACGGCTTCGTCTACCTGATGGAGAAGCTCCCTCAGGAGCGGCTCGCGATCTCGGTGGCCGCCGCCGCCGCGTGCCGCGCCGTCATCGACCTCACGTTGGAGTACGTCAAGGAGCGCAAGGCGTTCGGACGTCCGATCGGCTCCTTCCAGAACACCCGCTTCACCCTCGCCGAGCTCGAGACCGAGGCGCAGATCGCTCAGGTCTTCGTCGACCGCTCGATCATGGAGCTCAACGCCGGCACGCTCACCATCTCCGACGCGGCGATGGGCAAGTGGTGGACGACCGAGGTCCAGAAGAAGACGGTCGACCAGTGCCTCCAGCTCTTCGGCGGGTACGGCTTCATGAGCGAGTACCCGATCTCCAAGGCGTACGCGGACACGCGCATCCAGACCATCTACGGGGGCACGACCGAGATCATGAAGGAGATCATCGGCCGCACGATGGGTCTCTGAGGGTCGCCTGCCGGCCGCGCGTCCGACAGGATGGCGGCATGACTGAGTCTCCACAACGGACCGGGACGATCGTCGTCGGCAGCGACGGCTCGGCGGGAGCGCGACGCGCGCTCCACTGGGCGATGACGGAGGCCGACCTGCGGGGGGCGGCGGTGCAGGTCGTGATCACCGTCGATCCCGACCGATCGTCGGTCCGGACCATCGCCGAGGGCGAGCGCCTCGCGGCCGAGACGGCCGAGGTGGCCGCGCTCCACGACGGCGACGCCGAGGTGGCGGTCGGCGTCCACGAAGGGCTGCCGGTCGACGTCCTCCTGTCGGTCGCTGCTGGGGCGCAGCTGCTCGTGATCGGCAGCCACGGCACGTCCACGATCAGGCACAACGCCCTGGGCTCGGTCAGCGACGTCCTCGCCCGGACCGCCCCGTGCCCCGTCGTGATCCTGCCGATGGGGGTGGACTGACCAGAGCCGTCGAGCGGTCTATCGTGCGGACATGACCCCGACAGGACCGGACCGGATGTCGGTCGAGCAGCTCGCCGAGCGGGTCGGGATGAGCGTCCGTACGATCCGCTTCTACGCCGGCCGAGGGCTCATCCCGCCGCCGGTCCGCGAGGGGCGCAACGGGTTCTACGGTGCCGACCACCTGGTGCGGCTCGAGCTCGTGCGCGAGCTCCAGGCGCACGGCTTCACGCTCTCGGCCATCGAGGGATACCTCGAGCGCCTCTCGCCCACGGCCACGCCGGGCGACGTCGCGCTTCAACGCACGATGCTTGCGCCCTGGCTCTCCGACCTGCCCGAGACGGCCGACCGGGCGACGCTGGAGGCGCGCGCGGGCAGGCCGCTGTCCGACGACGACATCGAGCTGCTCGTCGCGCTGCGGGTGGTCGAGCCGACGCCCGACGAGGACGTCTTCCGAGTCTCGCCCGCCCACCTGTCGATCGGCATCGAGCTCATGGACCTCGGTCTCCCGCTCGACGGCGCCGTCGAGGCCGAGCGCATCTTCGAGACGCATGCCCGGGCGATCGCGGAGGAGCTGACCGAGGTCTTCCGCGACAAGGTGCTGCCGCACTACCGAGCGAGCGGCGAGTCGTCGGAGGCGATCGCGGCGATGGTCGAGCGCTTCAAGCCGCTCACGGTGCAAGCGCTCGTGACGGCCTACGAGAGCGCCGTCAACGAGACCAAGCGCGAGATCGTACGCCGCCGGTCGTAGGGTTCCGGAAGGATCACAGCTCGTCCTCCCCGAGGGGGCCCATGTCTTCGCAGACGACCGGTGCGGCGCCGGTCACCGCCGTACCCGCCTGGTTCTCCGCGGCGGTCGCGACGCCGTACCACCGCCACGACGTCGACGTGGCCGGCGCACGGATCGCCTACCGCACGTGGGGCGAGCCGGGGATGCCTGTGGTCGTGCTCGTGCACGGAGGCGCGGCGCACGCCGGCTGGTGGGACCACGTCGCCCCGTTCCTCGCGGCGTCGCACCGGGTCGCCGCGATCGATCTCTCCGGGCATGGCGACTCGCAGTGGCGACGGCAGTACGACCTCGCCACCTTCGCCGAGGAGGTGATGGCGGTCGCCGCGGCCGAGACGCCGTCCGGTGGTGCACAGGACGGCGTCTTGCCGGTCGTGATCGGGCACAGCATGGGCGGGTTCGTGAGCCTGACCGCGGCCCGTGACCACGGGTCACGGCTCGCTGGCGCCTGCGCGATCGACTCCCCGGTGCGCCAGATGTCGCCGGAGACCCGCGCGTGGAAGGAGTCCGGGCGGCACCTGCCCGGCAACAAGGTCTATCCCAGCTGGGACGAGATCGTGCGCCGTTTCCGTACGCTGCCGCCCGACGACGCGACCCTCCCGTACGTCCGTGAGCACGTGGCGGCGGGCTCGGTGCGCGAGGTGGAGGGCGGCTGGACCTGGAAGTTCGACCCGCACGTGTTCCTCAGCGCCCAGATGGAGCCCGCCGAGGTGGCCGAGACCGACTGCCCCACGGCCCTGGTCCGAGGGGAGCGGGGCATGGCGACCACCGACATCACGACAACGGTCGCCGAGCGGCTGGGCGGGCACGTTCCCGTCACCGTCGTCCCGGACGCGGGGCACCACATCATGCTCGACCAGCCGGTGGCCCTCGTGGCCGCGCTCCAGGTGCTCCTCGGGGAGTGGTCTCGCCACTGACCACCGCGGCAACACCATGACAGCGGTGGTGTCATAGTGGCCTTTAGGTATCATTGACACACTCGTTACTCGCAAGTAACTTTGTCGGGTCGTCAACGAATCGAAGGACCGCCATGACTGAGGCATTCATCTACGACGCGATCCGCACCCCCCGCGGGCGCGGCAAGAAGACCGGATCCCTGCACGAGGTGAAGCCCATCAGCCTCGTGACCGGGCTCCTCGAGGAGGTCCAGAAGCGCAACCCGACTCTGGATCCCGGCCAGGTCGAGGACCTCGTCCTCGGCTGCGTCACCCCTGTCGGCGACCAGGGCGCCGACATCGCCAAGACCGCCGCGCTCGCCGCGGGACTCCCCGACAGCGTCGCGGGCGTGCAGCTCAACCGCTTCTGCGCCTCGGGCCTCGAGGCGGTCAACCAGGCCGCGCAGCGCGTCCGGTCCGGCTGGGAGGACCTGATCCTCGCCGGCGGCGTCGAGTCGATGAGCCGCGTCCCGATGGCCGCCGACGGTGGCGCCTGGGCGATGGACCCGGCCACCGCGTTCGCGACCGACTTCGTGCCCCAGGGCATCGGCGCCGACCTGATCGCGACGATCGAGGGCTTCAGCCGCACCGACGTCGACACCTACGCCGCGGAGTCGCAGGCGCGTGCCGCCAAGGCGATCGCCAACGGCTACTTCGCCAAGTCGGTCGTCCCGGTGCAGGACGTCAACGGCCTCACGATCCTCGACCACGACGAGTTCGTGCGTCCGGGCACCACGGTCGAGTCGCTGTCCTCGCTCGCACCGTCGTTCGAGGCGATCGGCAACTTCGGCGGGTTCGACGCCGTCGCCCTCGAGAAGTACCACTCGGTCGAGAAGATCGACCACGTCCACCACGCCGGCAACAGCTCCGGCATCGTGGACGGTGCCGCGATCGTCGTGATCGGCAACGAGGAGGCGGGCCGGCGCAACGACCTCACCCCGCGCGCCCGGATCCTCGCGACCGCGGTCTCCGGCTCGGAGCCCACGATCATGCTCACCGGCCCTGCGCCGGCGACCCGCAAGGCTCTCGCGAAGGCGGGCCTCGAGGCGAGCGACATCGACCTGTACGAGATGAACGAGGCGTTCGCCGCGGTGGTGCTGCGCTTCATGCGGGACATGTCCGTCCCGCACGACATCGTCAACGTCAACGGTGGAGCGATCGCGATGGGCCACCCGCTCGGCGCGACCGGTGCGATGATCCTCGGCACCCTCGTCGACGAGCTCGAGCGACGCGACCAGCGCTACGGCGTCGCGACGCTGTGCGTCGGCGGCGGCATGGGCATCGCCACCGTCGTCGAGCGTCTCTGATCCCTCGCCCACCGACTCACCCTTTCTTGACGAGCAGAGTTCACGGAGCACACACGAATGACTGAGAACGCTACGACCACGGCGGCCGAGGCCGTCCGTTACGAACGCGGCGAGGACGGCATCGTCACCCTGGTCCTCGACGACCCGACCCAGAGCGCCAACACGATGAACGAGGCCTACCAGGCCTCGATGAAGGCGGCGGTCGACCGTCTCGTCGCTGAGAAGGACGACGTCACCGGCGTCGTCGTCACCAGCGGCAAGAGCACGTTCTTCGCCGGTGGCGACCTCAAGCTGATGACGCAGATGACCCCCGCGGACGCGCCTGTCGTGTTCGAGAGCGTCGAGGCGATGAAGGCCACGCTGCGCACGCTCGAGACGCTCGGCAAGCCGGTCGTCGCGGCGATCAACGGCGCGGCGCTCGGTGGCGGCCTGGAGATCGCTCTCGCGACCCACCGCCGCATCGCCGTCGAGGGCCGCTACGAGATCGGTCTGCCCGAGGTCACCCTGGGCCTGCTGCCCGCCGGCGGCGGCGTCACCCGCACCGTCCGGATGTTCGGCCTGCAGAAGGCCCTCATGGAGGTCCTCCTCCAGGGACCGCGCATGAAGCCCCAGCGCGCCCTCGAAACCGGTCTGATCGACCAGGTCGTCGCCACGCAGGACGACCTGGTCCCCGCCGCCAAGGCGTGGATCCTCGCCAACAAGGACGACGCCGAGGCCTTCACCCAGCCCTGGGACAAGAAGAGCTACCGGATGCCCGGTGGCACCCCCTCGTCGCCCAAGCTGGCGCAGTTCCTCCCGGCGTTCCCGTCCAACCTGCGCAAGCAGACCAAGGGCGCTCCGTTCAAGGCTCCGCGCAACATCATGTCGGCGGCCGTCGAGGGTGCGCAGGTCGACTTCGACACCGCCTCGCGCATCGAGTCGCGCTACTTCGTGGACCTGGTCACCGGCCAGCAGTTCAAGAACATGACGCAGGCGTTCTTCTTCGACCTCAACGCGATCAACGCCGGCGGCTCGCGTCCGGCGGGCATCGAGAAGACGAAGGCCACCAAGCTCGCCATCCTCGGTGCCGGCATGATGGGCGCCGGCGTCGCGTACGTCTCGGCCCGTGCGGGCATCGACGTCGTGCTCAAGGACATCTCGATCGAGGCGGCCGAGAAGGGCAAGGCCTACAGCACCAAGCTCCTCGACAAGCAGGTCGAGAAGGGGCGCCTGACGGCCGAGAAGCGCGACGAGATCCTCGGACGCATCCACCCGACGGCCGACTACGCCGAGCTCGAGGGATGCGACTTCGTCATCGAGGCCGTCTTCGAGTCGGTCGAGCTCAAGAAGCAGGTCTTCGGTGACCTCGAGCCGGTCGTGAAGCCCGACGCCCTGCTGGGGTCCAACACGTCGACGCTGCCGATCACGATCCTCGCCGACGGCGTCAAGCGTCCCGAGGACTTCATCGGGATCCACTTCTTCTCGCCGGTCGACAAGATGCCGCTGGTCGAGATCATCGTGGGCGAGAAGACCTCCGACGAGGCGATCGCCCGCGCGCTCGACTACGTCAAGCAGATCAAGAAGACGCCGATCGTCGTCAACGACAGCCGCGGCTTCTTCACCAGCCGCGTCTTCGGCACCCTCACGATGGAGGGCGCCGAGATGCTCGCCGAGGGCCTCGACCCGGTCTCGATCGAGCGCGCCGCGACGACGAAGGGCTTCCCGGCTCCGCCGCTGGCGATGATCGACGAGGTCACGCTGACCCTGCCGCAGAAGATCAACGGCGAGGCCAAGGCCGCCGCCGAGGGCGAGGGCAAGGCCTTCCCCGACAGCCCGGCGATGGACGTCATCAACACGCTCGTCGACCTCGACCGCAAGGGCAAGGCGGCCGGCGCGGGCTTCTACGAGTACCCCGCCGACGCCAAGAAGCACCTCTGGTCGGGACTCTCGCAGTTCCGCAAGGAGGGCGCGGAGATCCCGTGGGCCGACATGCAGGAGCGCTACACCTTCATCATGGCCATCGAGACGGTCCGCTGTCTCGAGGAGGGTGTGCTCCGCACCGTCGCCGACGCCAACATCGGCTCGATCTTCGGCATCGGCTTCCCGCCGGTCTACGGTGGTGCGCTGCAGTACATCAACGGCTACGAGGCTGCTGACGGCCGCATCGGCGTGCAGGCGTTCACCGAGCGGGCCCAGGAGCTCGCCGCGGCGTACGGCGAGCGCTTCACCCCGCCCGCACTGCTGCTCGAGAAGGCCGCGAAGGACGAGAAGTTCGTCTGAGCAGTCCGATCAGCGTGATCGCGTGATCAGCTGATCGCCACAGGGCCCCGGGACCGCACGGTCTCGGGGCCCTCGTGCGTCCGCGCCGGCTTCGTGCGCCAGGTGAGCAGGAGCGCGAGCGCCAGCATCAGCTCGACCAGGTCGCCGCCGAAGTACATCAGGTTCCCCGCGGCCTGCATCTCCGCCACGGGCTCGCGGACCTGCACCAGCAGGCCGGCGTACAGCAGCTGCGAGACCACGGCGTGGACGAGGATGGCGACCCCGAGCACCACGAGGCGCACGGGCACCGTGGCCCGGCCAGGCGCAGGGTCGGGACCGGCGATCACCCAGGCGAAGAGCAGGCCCGCCAGCAGCATGTGGAGATGGACGAGGCCGTGGACGGCGCCGTTGCGGGTGCTCAGGTCGTACAGCGGGGTGAAGTAGAGCAGCACGAGCCCACCGCTGCTGAGGACGAGCGCGACGACGGGTCGGGTCAGCACCCCGACGGGTCGAGACCGCAGGATCCGGCCCACGCGGACGGCTCCGGCGTGCGGGAGGGTACGCAGCAGCAGCGTGACGGGCGCGGCGAGCACCAGCAGGAGCGGGGCGAGCATGGCGATCAGGATGTGTTGCGCGGCGTGCCCGGCGAAGTCGTCGTCGGCATAGCGGTCGAACGCGGGGGAGAGGGCCAGCAGGAGCACCACCGAACCCGCGACGAAGGCCACGGTGCGGACGGTCGACCACCCGCGACGCCCGCGTTCGATCACAGCCGCGGCGACGTAGGCGAGGGCGAGGAGCGTGACGACGACCAGCGGGCCGGTCGTCAGGGCGACCTCGAGGAGCCGGCTGCCGACCCCGTCGTCGTGCGACGGCCCGTGCGCGAGCACGCCGGGGCCGGCCGCCGCGGTCAGCCGGCTCATGCCCGGTCGGCCACAGCCCGGTCGTCGGTGAACGTGGCGCCGCGCTGCAGCAGCCACCCGACGAGGACGAGCACCGCACCGAGGGCCAGGAACGCGAGGTCCCAGGCGAGCTCGTTCGGACCGCTCCGTACGTGGTGGATCCCGAGCAGGTGGTGGTCGACGATGCCCTCGACGAGGTTGAAGACGCCCCACCCGACGAGCACCCAGCCCCACAGCGCGCGCGAGGCCCACACCCGTCCGCGCGAGTGCTGGACGCGCGAGTAGAGGAGAGCCAGCCCGGTGAGGACCAGCACCCAGGTGACGGCGTGGAAGATGCCGTCCCACAGCGTGTTGATCTCGAGGCCGTGCACCGTGTTGGCCGGGTAGTAGGGCACACCGATGTTGTCGGTGTTGGTCGACGTCAGCAGGTGGTGCCACTGCAGGATCTGGTGCAGGAGGATTCCGTCGACGAACCCGCCGAGCCCGGCTCCCAGCACGATCCCGGGCAGGGCGAGCGACGGTGGACGGTCCGCGAGGGTCGCGTGCCCGTCGCGCGGGCTGGTGGACGTGGCCATCGGAATGGCGCCTCCTTCGGTCGGAGACCGTTCGGTACCCGAGCGCCGCGCGCACCATGCGTGACGCCGGTTACTGCCGTTCCGACGCCGTCCCGCCGCCGCACTCCGGCTTGCGGGGCGGTCGTGACCGTGCCTTTGATCGGTCATGGCCGAGTCGTTCGCCTCACAGATCTTCCGACGGATGCCGGTGGGTCGGCGGCCGCACGCCGAGGAGGGCCTCAAGCGCACGATCGGGCTCGTCCAGCTGATCGGCTTCGGGGTGGGGGCAACCGTCGGGACGGGCATCTTCTTCGTCCTCACCACCGCCGTCCCCGATGCCGGCCCGGCCGTGGTCGTGTCCTTCGTGATCGCCGCGGTCACCGCCGGGCTCACGGCGCTCTGCTACGCCGAGCTGGCCGGGAGCGTGCCGGTGTCGGGGTCGTCCTACTCGTACGCCTACGCCACCCTCGGCGAGGTCGTCGCGATGGTCGTGGCCGCCTGTCTCCTGCTTGAGTACGGGGTGTCGGCGTCAGCCGTGGCCGTCGGCTGGTCGGAGTACCTCAACCAGCTCCTCGACAACCTCTTCGGGGCCACCATCCCGCACGACCTGTCGTACGCCCCCGAGGCGGGTGGCATTGTGAACCTGCCGGCGATGGTCCTGGTCGGCCTTTGCGCGATGCTGCTGATCCGCGGCGCCAGCGAGTCGGCCATCGTCAACACCGTCATGGTGGCGATCAAGGTCGGTGTGCTGATCCTCTTCGTGGCGATCGCCGCCACGGGCTGGAGCACCGACAACCTGAGTGACTTCGCGCCGTTCGGCGTCGCGGGGATCCAGGCGGCGTCGGCGACGATCTTCTTCTCCTACATCGGGCTCGACGCCGTCTCGACCGCCGGGGACGAGGTCAAGGACCCGGCGCACACCATGCCGAGGGCCATCATCTGGTCGCTCCTCATCGTCTCGATCCTCTACGTCGCGGTGGCTCTGACCGCGGTCGCGGCGCAACCCTGGCAGGACTTCGAGGGACAGCAGGCCGGGCTCGCGCAGATCCTCGAGAACGTCACCGGGTCCACCTGGCCGAGCACGGTCCTCGCCGCAGGGGCCGTGATCTCGATCTTCAGCATCACCCTCGTCGTGATGTACGGCCAGACGCGCATCCTCTTCACCATGGGCCGCGACCGGATGCTGCCACCGATCTTCGCCCGGGTCAGCCCGCGGACCCTGACCCCCGTCCCGAACACGATCATCGTCGCGACCGTGGTCGCGATCATCGCCGGATTCATCCCGCTGGACTGGCTCTTGGACACGGTCAGCATCGGGACGCTGGTGGCGTTCATGGTGGTCGCGGCAGGTGTCATCATCCTGCGGCGACGCGCCCCCGACCTGGAGCGGACGTTCAAGGTGCCGTTCTACCCGGTGCTGCCGCTGCTCTCCATCGCCGCCTGCCTCTATGTGATCACGGGCCTGGACCTTGTCACGTGGCTGGTGTTCCTGGGATGGGTCTCGGTGGTCCTGATCTTCTACTTCGCCTACGGCTTCAAGCGCTCGACGCTGCGGAGCGCCGACGGGGACGAGGAGGCACGGTCATGACGGTGGTCGCGGCGGTCGGCCCGGACGGACGTGGCTCGAACGCCGTGCACCTCGCGGGCCGTCTCGCCGCGTCGACCGGGGAGGATCTGGTCCTCTGCTGCGTCGTGGCCGACGCGTGGGGACGGGGCACCGCAGCCTCCGGCGCTGACGCGGACTGGCGGCGGCACCTGGAGGCGATGGCCTCCGAGGCGGTGAGCAGTGCTCGCGAGGGCCTCCCTCCGGCGGTGGTCTCGGACGTCGTCGTCCGCGCCGCCCGGTCCGTCCCGCGCGCCCTGGTCGAGGAGGCGGAGCGCGTCGAGGCGTCGATGCTCGTGGTGGGCTCCTCGGGCGACGCGAGGATCGGTCATCTGGCGCTCGGCAGCGTGGCGAGCTGGCTGCTGCACCGCGCGCCGATGCCGGTGATGGTGGCGCCACGGGCCTTCTGGTCGGAGTGGAGCGACCGGGTCGAGCGGGTCGTGCTCGCCGTCGACTCCGACGAGGGCGTGGACTCGGCCGTCGGTGGCACGGTCGCCCTGGCGAAGCGGGCCGGCGTGGGGATCGCCCTGGTCACGTTCGGGGTACGGCGGGTGCCGGCGTTGCCGGACGGGGGAGGCCGTCGCGCCGACGACGACGTCTTCCGGGCGTGGCAGGAACGGGTCACCGCCGTCCAGGACCGTGCCGCGGCCCTGCTCGAGAGGGAGGGCGCCGAGGTCACCGACCTTCTGGTCGCGGTCGGCGACTCCTGGCGCAGCGCGGTCGACCGCGTCCGCTGGCTCGAGGGCGACCTGTTGGTGATGACGTCGAGCCGCGAAGGACCGCTGCGCCGGATCTTCCTCGGATCCAATGCGCCGCGGATCATGACGCGCGTCCCCGTCCCGGTGGTGACCCTGCCGCGCCGGTGACGCCGGTGACGCCGGTGACGCCGGCGGTGCCGGCGGCGCCGGGCTGCCCCGTCACCTCGGCGGCGCGGCCTCCGCAGCCTCGGCCGCGTCGAGCCAGGCGGCGACGGAGGCGTTGTGCTGTCCGAGCCGCGGCGGAGGCAGGTGGTGCTCGCGGCCGCCGGCGTACGCGTTGTCGTCGAGCCGCAAGGAGGGCCCGGGCAGCTGCACCGTGCCGAGACTCTCGTGCTCGACGTCGATCACGAGACCCTGCGAGAGCGTCTGGTCCCAGGTGTAGACGTCGTCGAGCGTCCTCACCTTGCCCGCCGGGACGCCGGCCTCGGCCAGCCGCGCCAGCCACGTCTCCGCACCCTCGTCGGCGAATCTCTCCTCCACCACCGCGGTGAGGTCGTCTCGACGCCGGACACGGTCCGGGTTCGTCGCGTACGGTGCGGCGGCAGGGTCGAGTCCGATCAACGGTGCGAACCGCGCCCACAGCCCTTCGCTGCCCACCGCGATCTGCACGGGGGCGTCGGCCGTACGGAACAGCCCGTACGGGGAGATCGAGGGGTGGTGGTTGCCCATCCCTCGCGGCACCTCGCCCGCGACGGTCCACCGGGTGCCCTGGAACGCGTGCACGCCGACGATGCTCGCGAGCAGGCTCGTGCGGACCACCCGTCCCCGCCCCGTGGTGTGGCGCTCGTGCAGCGCGGCCACCACCCCGTACGCGGCGTTCATGCCGGCCAGCAGGTCGCCGATCGGCACGCCCACCTTCGTGGGCTCCTCGGGCGAGGGGCCGGTGAGGCTCATCAGGCCGGCCTCGCCCTGCGCGATCTGGTCGTAGCCCGCGCGGCCGCCCTCGGGACCGTCGTGGCCGAAGCCCGTGATCGAGCAGACGACCAGGCGCGGGTTGAGCTCGTGGAGGTGCTCCTCGGAGAACCCGAGGCGCGCGAGCACACCGGGGCGGAAGTTCTCGAGGAGCACGTCGGACTGCCGGACCAACCGGGTGAGCAGCTCCTTGCCCTCGCTGCTCTTGAGGTCGGCCGTGACCGACTCCTTGTTGCGGTTGCACGAGAGGAAGTAGGTCGACTCCTCGTCTCCGGGCTCACCCACGAACGGCGGACCCCATCCGCGCGTGTCGTCACCGCCCGGCGACTCGACCTTGATCACCCGGGCGCCCAGGTCACCGAGCATCAGCGCCAGGGTCCGTTGGGCGACCAGCGGTGGGAACGACCCGGTGATGTCCTGGCGTGCGCGGAGCCGGTCGACGACGGCGGAGGCTCCCCCGACGACCGCCATCCGTACGGTCGGCCCGTGCGAGCGCTGGTAGCCCCGGACGAGCACGGTCTGGTCCGGCAACCAGCTGCCGACCGACCCCGCAGGCCCGGCGGCGAGACACGCCGCGGTGTCCTCCTCGACGATCAGCACCTCCCGCTCGGCAAGGACCGCGGCAAGCTCACGAGCGCGTTCGTCGGTGACGTGGTGCGCGAGGGGGTCGGCCATCCGCGGCTGGGTGACCACCATGCTCGGGCGCGTCGCGAGAGCACGTGCGAGCGCGTCGGGCAGCATGCCCGCGGCGTCGCACGGCACACGGACGATCTGCGCGCGGACCGCCGTCAGGACCGCCTGGGTCTCCGGCGAGCACGCCGACTCCACGACGACCCGGTCGCCCGGACGGACGACGAGGGCCGCGAGCTGGGCGAGTGCGTCGGCGAATCCCCAGGCGACCGCGAGGCCGTCGGGCACGAACGGCCAGCTGCCGACCGCCATCCGAGCGAGGTCGCCGTCGACCTCGCTCCTCTCGAACTGGTGCCAGGCAAGACCTTCGGCGGCCGCGAGGAGGTGAGGCGCGGGATCCGGGAGGAGGTCCACGTCGTACGCCGAGGCGACGAGGTCGATCCTCACCGGGAGCTCGGGAGGGAGCCCGGGCTCGGGGACCGGAAGGCTGAGGTCACGGACGAAGGTGCCGTTGCGCCCGTCGGAGCGTACGAGGCGCTCGTGGCGCAGGAGGGTCCAGGCGGTGGCGACCGTGGTCGCACCGACCTGCAGCGCGGCAGCCGTTGCACGGACGGTGGGCAGCCGTGAGCCGTCGGCGATCACGCCCTGCCGGATGAGTCGGGCGACGTGGTCGGCGATGCCGCGGGCGGACGGTTCGGTGACGCCTGCGGCGATCTCCGCGGCAGGCATCGAGGTGACCGGTCGACGATGCCTTCCTCCCATGACGAATTCTTAGCGTGCGTGGCAGCCGCGCGCCACCGGTGTCCGCACGCGGACCGCGTGTTGTTGCTAAGTCGGCACAATCCCGAACAATCGAGCGGCGCCCGTCGACGTGAATGCTCCTTAACGTGGGGCCACCTCGCCGCGGACCCGCGGCGGGTTACGTGGGAAG
>NZ_JARBCJ010000079.1:3883-14077 GCF_028803055.1 Mumia sp. | reverse complement strand
CCTCATCCGTCCCGTCCTCGCCCGCCCCAAGACCTCCCTGCTGGTCTCGGTCGGTCTGCTGCTCGCACTCTCCGCACCGGCACTGGGGATGAAGCTGCACGAGGGGACGATCGACACCCTGCCTCAGGACCTGCCGGCCGTGGCGACGTTCCAGACGGTGCAGGAGCACTTCCCGGCGGAGCGCCCCTCCGTCGAGATCGTCGCGCGCTCCGACGGGAACGCCACGGAGGTCGGCCGGGCACTCGACGATCTCGCGACTCGCGCCCAGGCGGAGGGGCTCGCCTCGGACGCCGAGCCGGTGGCGGTGTCCGCGGACGGACGGACCTCGGTCCTCCGACTGACCGCCGCCGGGGCCGACGGAGAGCAGGCGAACGAGGACGCGGTCTCTGAGCTCCGCGACACGGCCGGTCCCGCAGCCTTCGACGACCTCGGCCGGGTGGAGTGGGCGCTCGGGGGTGACGTGGCCGCCACGATGGACAGCCAGGACAACCAGCGTGGCGCCTTGCCGCTCGTGGTCGGGTTCGTGCTCCTGCTGACGCTGGTGATGATGGCTGTCGTGTTCCGCAGCGGGGCGGTCGCACTGCTCACGACGGGGCTCAACCTGTTGTCGGTGGGCGCTGCCTTCGGCGTGATGACGCTCGTCTTCCAGAACACGTGGGCCGAGGGCCTGCTCGACTTCACGTCACCGGGCTTCGTGGTGGACTGGGTGCCGCTCTTCTGCTTCGTGGTCCTGATCGGACTCTCGATGGACTACCACGTGTTCGTGATGAGCCGGGTCCGTGAAGGGATGCGGCGGGGACTGTCGACACGGCTCGCCGTCGAGTACGGCGTGCGCGAGACCGCGAGCGTCGTCACGAGTGCGGCGGCCGTGATGGTGTCGGTCTTCGCGGTGTTCGCGACGCTGTCGATGCTGGAGATGAAGCAGATGGGCGTCGGGCTCTCGGTGGCGATCCTGGTCGACGCCACGATCGTCCGGCTGGTCCTGCTCCCTGCGGCGCTCGTGCTGCTGGACAAGCGCCTGGGCTCGCTGCGCCGCCCTGAGCGGACGCGGGAGGTGGTGCCCGCTGCATGACCCGATCGGCTGACACGCATCGACATCGCGACCATCGGGGGTCGCGATGTCGTTGCGTACGGCGTGGGTGCCGGTCAGCTCCCCCAGGTCGGCCGGAGCGGGAAGTCGATCTGCCCGGTCGGGGAGGTCTTGGTCGCGAGCACGTGGTGCAGCTGGATCGAGTTGCGGTCGAACCCGAGCCGGGATCCGGCCATGTAGAGACCCCACACCTTGGCGGTCGCGACACCGACCTCGGCGACCGCCTCGTCCCAGTTGTCGCGGAGGTTGTGGTTCCACTCACGCAGGGTCATCGCGTAGTGCAGCCGGAGGTTCTCCTCGTGCTGGACCTCGAGCCCGGCATCTTGCACCTCGGTGATGATGCGGCCGGACCCCGTCAGCTCGCCGTCGGGGAAGACGTAGCGGTCGATGAACTGCCCCGCCGTCGCTCGTGTGCGGTTGTCCGGTCGCGTGATGCAGTGGTTGAGCATCCGCCCGCCGACCTTGAGGTGGTCGCGGATGAAGCCGAAGTAGGAGGCGTAGTTGTGGACGCCGATGTGCTCGGTGAGACCGATCGAGCTGATCGCGTCGAAGCCGCCCTCGGGCACGTCGCGATAGTCGGAGAACCGCACCTCCGCGAGGTCGGAGAGGCCTTCACGGGCGATGGCCTGCTGCGCCCAGATCGCCTGCTGCTCCGACAGGGTCGCGCCGATGACCTTCACGCCGTAGTGCTTCGCCGCATGGCGCACCATGCCGCCCCACCCGCAGCCGATGTCGAGCAGACGCTGGCCCGGCCGGAGGTCGAGCTTGCGGCAGACCAGGTCGTACTTCTCGAACTGAGCCTCCTCGAGCGTCGAGTCGGGCTTGGGGAACACCGCGCACGTGTAGGTCATCGACGGGCCGAGCACCAGCTCGTAGAACCGGTTGGACACGTCGTAGTGGTGGTGGATCGCCGCCGCGTCGCGGCTCTTGGTGTGCCGCAGGCCCTCGACCGCTCGGCGCCACCGGGGCAGGTGCTCCTGGGGCGGCGCCGGCGGCGGGACCAGGTGCGAGAGGCCGAGCGCCTTGACGACGCGGAACGTCTCCGCGGCCGACGGTGCCCGCAGGCGCGTCTTGTTCTGCAGGTGGACCAGGGCGTCGTACGGGTCACCCGGGTGCACACCGTCGAGCTCGAGGTCACCGCTGACGTAGGCGCGCGCGAAGCCGAGGTCGCCGGGCGCGCTCATGATGTAGGACAGGCCCCGCTCGTTGACGATGCGGACGGTGATCGGCGCGTCTGCCGGGCCCGCGCTGCTGTCGTCGTAGCCTTCGAACCGGAACGAGAGCTCGCCGGGCACGAGGCGCTCCACGGCCTCGCCCAGTGTGATCGAGGACTTGGCAAGAGTGGTCATCGACGTTTCACCGCTTTCTCGTACAGGCCGGTCAACCGGTCCTTGGGGTCGTACACCGCCTTCACCTCGGTGAGATGGGGCACGTTGTAGAGGTCTGCGAAGGTCTCGGCGTCGTAGAACGCCTCCGAGTAGAGCGACTTGTGACCGCCGAGCGCGTGGACCTTCTCCTCGACGCGACGGTTGACCATGCCCGCCGGCGCGTCCGCGGGCACGGCGACGGTGCCCCAGAACCCGACGTTGACGTAGGTCGTGCCGGGCTCGAGCGGATAGAGCGGCCAGCGGGTCGCGCTGCCCGGGCCGTCTGGCTCACGGAGCCGCAGCGGGCACAACCAGACCGGGCGCATCCCCACCTCGGCGTCGAACCACGCGAGGAACTCCGCCAGCCGGTCCACGGGGACCTCGATGTCCTGGATGACCCGCTCTCGCTTCTCGACGCCGTTGCGCTTGAGACGGTCGAGCCGGTGCGCGAGGCCGTAGCGCGTGTCGAGCCCGACCATCTTCTGGTAGACGTCGCTGCGCCGGCGATTGCGGGGCCACAGGCGCCGCAGCGTCGGGTTCTGGGCACCGAACGCGCCGCTGCACCAGAACCAGTCGGTGTCCCACCGCCACAGGTAGTCGTGGGCCGTGAGCGCGTCGCTGCTGCGCTCACGCACCGAGCGGTAGTAGATCTGCTGCCCGGTGTAGTCGCTGACCGCCTGCGGCTCGTCGGTCATCTCGGCCAGCGTCAGATAGATCTCGCCAGGGCTGAACGCGGTGCCGTCGATCGCGTCGACACGCACGCCGTCGTGGCTGCGCTCGCCGACGATGCGGCTGATCGCGGCCGCGGCCGACGCCGGGTCGTCGAAGCGGAGGTGCCGGAGCCGGACCCAGCCCGGGACCTTCTCCAGCGGGATGCGGATGCGGGTGGCGTAGCCGAGCGTGCCGTAGGAGTTGGGGAAGGCGAGGAACAGGTCACTGTGCTCCTCGCGGCTGCACGTGACGACCTCCCCCGCCCCGGTGAAGACGTCCATCTCCAGCACGGACTCGTGCGGGAGTCCGTGGCGGAACGACGTCGCCTCGATCCCGAGTCCGGTGACGGCACCGCCGAGGGTGATCGTGCGCAGCTGCGGCACGACGTACGGCATGAAGCCGCGCGCGAGCGTCACCGCGACGAGGTCCTCGTAGGTGCACATGCCCTGTACGTCGGCGGTTGCGACTCCCGTGGCGGCGTCGATGTCGACGCTGATCACCCCGCCGAGCCCGCTGACGTCGAGCCCGGGTGCGTCGGAGGCGTCACGAGGTCGGAAGAGGTTGGTCGTGCGCTTGGCCAGCCGGACGGGCGAACCGTCGGGGATGGAGCCGTAGGAGGCCCTGAGCCTGCGCACCGCGTCGTCGTGGGCATGTTGTCCGACCAGATCGCTCACGGTGATCACCCTAGGCACGACCACGGACGGTCGCCACGTAAATGTCCGTAACGTCCGACCGGTGACACCGGCGGCGCCGTGCGCCTACGCGAGGAACCGCAGCGCGGCGACGTACCCCTCGAACCCGAGCCCGACGATGACGCCCGTCGCGACCGCGGAGAGGTACGAGTGGTGCCGGAACTCCTCGCGGGCGTGCACGTTCGTGATGTGCACCTCGACCATCGGGGCTGTGAGCATCGCCGCCGCGTCGCGGATCGCGACCGACGTGTGCGTCCAGGCGCCGGCGTTGATCACGACGGGGTGGCCGGCGTCGGCAGCGTCGTGCAACCACCCGATCATCTCGGCCTCGCTGGCGGTCTGGCGTACGTCGACGGTGAGGTCGAGCTCGGCCCCCGCCGCGTGGCACAGCGCGACGAGGTCGTCGTACGTGCGGTCGCCGTAGACGGCGGGCTCCCGCGTCCCGAGCCGGTCGAGGTTGGGGCCGTTGAGTACGAGGACGGTGGCCATCACGCTGCTCCTGGGTCGGTGCTGGGACGGAGGTGCCACGCCAGTATCTCCGACGGCGTGACCCCCTTCACACGCAGCGGCCCCTCGCCCGTCGCCCGGAGCACGTCACCGTGCTCCAACGTCTCGCCGGCCGCCTCGACCCGGCCACGGGTCACGTGCAGGTGGACGAGGCCGTCCTCGGGCAGGTCGACGACGTCACCGGCGTCCAGCAGCGCCGCGTGCAGCATCACGCCGTCACGCACCCAGAGCACGTCGAGGAGATACCCTCGCGCCCCCTGGAGGTCCCACTGCCGGTACGCCGGCGGTCCCGGACGAGGGTCGGCGAGCTCGGCGTCGGACGGGGCGAGCATCATCTGGAGGAAGTGCAGCGGCTCGGTCGTCGAGTGGTTGCGCTCGGTGTGCTCGACCCCGGCACGAGCGCTGATGTGCTGGACCTCGCCCGGTCGCAGCACGCCGCGGGCACCCGTGGAGTCCTCGTGGGCGAGGGCGCCGGCCAGGACCCAGGTCACGCTCTCGACGTCGCTGTGGCGGTGGCTGTCGTAGCCGGCCCCGGGCTCGAGCCACTCCTCGTTCACCGCACGCAGCGGTCCGAACGCGACGTTGTCGGCGTCGTAGTGGTCTCCGTACGAGAAGCTGTGGCGTGTCGTGATGCCGTCGCGACGCGACGTGTAGCGCTCGTCGCAGCGGATCACACGCACGTCCCGTCCCGCCGCGCCACGGCGGCCGCGGCGGCGGAACATCCTCACGCGTACCCCAGCTCGTGCAGCCGGTCGTCGTCGATCCCGAAGTAGTGCGCGATCTCGTGCGCGACCGTGATGCCGACCTCCTCGACGACGTCCTGCTCGGTGTCGCAGATCGCGAGCGTCGGGTTCCGGTAGATCGTGATGCGGTCGGGCAGGACACCGCCGTATGCGCTGGTCCGCTCGGTGACCGGGATGCCGTCGTAGAGGCCGAGCAGGGTCGGGTCGTCGTCGGGCGCGTCGTCCTCGATGAGGAGCACGACGTTCTCGAGGAGCCCGGTGAGGTCCGGTGGCAGCTCGTCGAACGCCCGCTCGACGAGCTCGGCGAAGCGGTCCGGCGACATGTCGATCACGGGTCCAGTCTGCCTGAGGGCCCCAGGTCGACGTCACCGGCTTTGGCGGCCGGAGGACGCTGCCCGTACGATGAACCGTCCGCGCCGTCGTGCGCGTACGCCCTCATCGTCTAGTGGCCTAGGACGTCGCCCTTTCAAGGCGGTAGCACGGGTTCGAATCCCGTTGGGGGCACCATCGCTCGGAGTTCAGGCGGTGCGTGCGGGGAGTCCGACCCCGGTTTTGGAGTCGTCCGAACCGTCCGCTAAAGTGGTGCTCGCACCGCTGAGCGGTGACAACTGAAGATGGCCCTGTAGCGCAGTTGGTTAGCGCGCCGCCCTGTCACGGCGGAGGTCGCGAGTTCGAGTCTCGTCAGGGTCGCCAGCAGGAAGGGTCCGAGCCGTGAGGTTCGGGCCCTTCGTCGTTATTCCGCGAGCGTACGGACCGTGATCGGCATGCGGCGGCTGCGGCGCAGGTTGCCCCGCAGCACAGAACGCAGCCCTCGGCCGAGGATCGTCGGGACCGTCAGGTCGACGTGGTCGTCGCGGTCCCCGACCACCAACGGCACGATCGGCGCCGCCGCCAGCTCCGGCACCTGCCCCCACAGGCCCACGACCCAGGGCAGTGCGGCGACTCGCTGCTCCATGCCCGGGGTGACGGTCACCTCGCTCAGCATCTCCGTCCTCACCAGACCGGGGTCGAACCCGTGCACCCGCACCCCAGTGCCCACGATCTCCGAGCGCACCGTCCGGGTGTACTGACGGTTCCACGCCTTCGACGTGGCGTAGGCGTTCTGCCACGGCACCGGCTTGGTCGAGCCTTTGCCCCACACGTTGACCACGTGGCCGCGGCCCTGTTCGAGCATCGTGGTCACGGCCGTCCGGGTGCCGTGGTGGACCGCACGGATGTTGACGTCGACGATCCGGTCGAAGACGTCGACCGGCGTCAGGTGGGTCGGACCGTAGATCCCTGAGACACCTGCGTTGTTGACCCAGACGTCCAGGCCACCCCACTCCAGCGCTCGGTCGCGGATGCCCTCGACCGCGGCGAGATCGGTGACGTCGGCCTCGACGCCGACGGCCTCGACGCCGCTCTGTGCCAGACGGCTCACGGCTTCGGGGACACCGCTGCCCGGCAGGGACGCCACGACGACGCGAGCACCCGCCCGACCGAGGGCGTCGGCGAACCCGAACCCGAGACCGCGCGAACCGCCGGTCACGACCGCCACCTGACCACTGAGCGGCCGACCTGCGGACCCGCCCACGCTCTCCGTACGACGTCGTGGCATCTGACCTTCCTCACGCTTCAGCCGATGGTGGCACGAACCACACTGGTTTGAGGATGAAACTGAAAATGCCACTCGTTTCACGACACATGACCGTGACCCTCCCCGAGCTCGCGCTGCCCCGAGCCGCGCAGGACCTCCTCTTCCGCGAGGCCCGCACTGCCAACGCCTTCACCGACGAACCCGTCACCGTCGACGAGATCCGCGCCGTGTACGACCTGGTGAAGTTCGGGCCGACGGCGATGAACTGCCAGCCGCTGCGGATCACTCTGGTGACCGACGGCGAGGCCCGCCAGCGCCTGCTGCCGCACATGTCGGAGGGCAACCGAGCCAAGACCGGCGCCGCGCCTCTGGTCGCGATCCTCGCGGCCGACGTCGACTTCCACGAGACCCTTCCCGAGGTCTTCCCGCACGCGCCCGGCATGCGCGACGCGCTCGAGCCGGTCGCCGACCAGCGGGAGTCGATGGCCAGGCTGAGCGCCGGCCTCCAGATCGGCTACTTCATCGTGGGCGTGCGCGCCGCCGGCCTCTATGCCGGCCCGATGACAGGCTTCGACGCCGCGGGGGTCGACAAGGAGTTCTTCGACGGCACCGGTCTCAGGTCGCTCGTGATCGTCAACATCGGTCATCCCGCCGAGGACGCCTACCGCGATCGCCTGCCCCGCCTCGACGCGGCCAGCGTGGTCACTGTCGCGTGACCTGACCGGGTGATCCGGACCGCGCCTCGCCTTGTATAGTGGTGCGCGCCCGGGTCACCCCGGGCTGCTTCTTGAGGCGAGAGCCCCGAGGAGACAGACGGCCAGGTAGCTCAGTTGGTACGAGCGTCCGCCTGAAAAGCGGAAGGTCGCCGGTTCGACCCCGGCCCTGGCCACCCACGACCGCAGATCTCGCACAGCGAGCTGCGGTCTTCTGTTTATCCGGGTGCACGCACCGCTGCCTCGACGAGGATCCGCGCAGTGGCCCTCGCGTCGTCGGCCGTGGCTGGGGAGCCCGTGATGGGTGCCATGACCATCGCGCCGTTCGCGACGAGGGCGAGAAGGACCAGGCTCGTCTCGACCGCCCCGGGATCGACCAGATCCCGAGATCCATCTGCTCGACGCCGGCCACTTCGCGCTCGAGACGCATCTCGAGGAGATCGTGATGTTGACCCGTCCGTTCCTGCAGGAGGCGGCCGCGCGCGAGCGCTGAGCGTTCGTGGCGGTGGCAGGGCAGTCCTTCCGGGCGGACGATGGCGTCATCGGTGACATCCGCGCCGGTGCCGACCTTCGGGAGGACGAGACGATGACCACCACCACAGCGCCTGTCGTCGTAGGCGTCGCTGCGAGCACCATGGACGACGACGTGCTCCGCTTCGCCGTCGACGCCGCCGAGCGACGGGGCGTGCCGATCCTCCTCGTCCACGCGTACAACCCGGACTACCACGCCGCCAGCCCGGTGATCCCGGAGAACGATCGGCGCGAGGTCGCCAACCAGCTTCTCGCCGAGACCTTCGACCGGTTCAGCAAGATCGCCGGCGACCGGGTGGAGATCCTCACCCTGCTCGCCGAGGGCGGGACCGTGGGCGTGCTGCTGAGGGCGTCGTCGGATGCCTCGCTCCTCGTCCTCCGACGACGTGACATATCGGCGCTCGGCCGGGTCTTCACCGGCTCGATCATCAGCGGGGTCGCTGCCCGAGCCGCATGTCCCGTCGCGATGGTGCCGGCGGGCTGGCACGCGGGCGAGGCGCGCGGCCGGATCGTGGTCGGGATCGACGAGACCGCCATCTCCGCGGAGGCCCTCGACCTCGGGTTCGATCTTGCGCACGTGCGCGGCGCGAGGCTCACCGTGCTGCACGCCTGGCGGGCGCCGACGTTCTACGACGACGTGATCTTCGCCCGGACCAGCGAGCAGTCGTGGCGCGAGGCGGCACGGCTCCGACTGGAGGAGACGGTGGCGCCCTGGGTCCAACGCCACGGCGACGTCACGGTCGACGTGGTGGTCGAGTACGAGCGGCCCGCGACGGCACTGGCACGGGCGAGCGCCGAGAGCGACGTGCTCGTCGTCGGACGCCGGACCCGGCCTCTGCCTCGGGGGGTCGCCCTCGGATCGGTGACGGGCGCGCTGATCCGTACCACCGCATGCCCGCTCGTCGTGGCACCGCTCGCGGGAGACGCCGAGCCGACTGCCGCCGAGGAGACGTCCTGATCCCCGGCCACGTGACGGCCCTCGCGATCAGGAAGGAGTGACGACGCGGGACGCGGCGTACGCCAGCCCGATGGACGCGGCGTCCTCGGCGAGCGCCGCCGGCAGGTCCGGCTTGCCGGTCCGCGCCCAGGCCTGGCGCCAGGCGTTGCCCGCGTACGACCCGGCGAGCGCCGCCGCGGCACCGGCCACAGTGGACGGGACGACCGGGCCCTTGCCCGTGCGTGCGATCTGGAAGCCGGCGAGTCCGCCCGCCGCGACTCGGCCGGCCAACGGAGCGAGCCGGAGCCTGCTCGGTGTCTGCGGCAGCTTGTCGACGACCAGCTCGCTGGCGATGCCCGCCAGGACCAACCCGCGTGACCATGCCGAGTGCTTGCTCGACAGGCGTGTCACGGCAGGGCCGAGCGTCGATCGCCCTCCGCTGGCCAATCCGGCGATACCGCTCGCGAGCAGCAGTGCACGGGAACTGGGTTGCTGAGACACGTCGGTTCTCCTCGCTCCTGCGGCAGCGGGTCCCCCGACCCCTCTGCCGCAACGGTGTGGCGCGGCTCTCCGGCCGCCCCGGCTAGCTGGCTTGGCTCTCGTCGTCGGGACCGAACCCCTCGGCGAGGAGGCGCCGAACCTCCGCCTCGCGGAAGCGGCGGTGTCCGCCTAGGGTACGGATTGAACTGATCTTGCCTGCTTGTGCCCAGCGGGTCACGGTCTTCGGGACCACGCGGAACAGCGCGGCAACTTCGGACGGCGTGAGAAGGCGTTCCGCATCGGGGGAGTGCGAATCCATGGCTGAATGATGCCAAAATGCACCCATCCATGCCGAGGGGTGTCGCCGAATCCGTACCGAGGTGTAACCGAACGGGCAACATCGGGACGTTTCGCACCCGCCCGGACGTCAACTCCGCGCCCTCCTAGAGTGGAGAGCACAGCACGAGGAGGTTGGCGTGGACGGTCCACAGGTGATGTCCCCCTTCGGCGGTGGCCACGAGCAGGTCGTGTTCTGCCAGGACGAGGCGAGCGGGCTCCGCGCGATCGTGGCGCTGTCCTCGACCGCGCTCGGACCCGGACTCGGTGGCACGCGTTTCTACCCGTATGCCGATGAGCAGGCGGCGCTCGCAGACGTGCTCGCGCTCTCCAAGGCCATGGCGTACAAGGCCTCGTTGGCCGGGCTCGACCTCGGCGGCGGCAAGGCCGTGATCATCGGCGACCCGCACCGTGACAAGTCCGAGGCGCGACTCCGGGCGTACGGCCGGTTCGTCGAGTCGCTCAACGGCCGCTACTACACGGCCTGCGACGTGGGCACCTACCCCGAGGA
>NZ_JARBCJ010000079.1:0-3873 GCF_028803055.1 Mumia sp. | reverse complement strand
ACGTGACCGGACGGACCACCGAGCACGGCGGAGCGGGCGACTCGTCCGTGCTGACCGCCTTCGGCGTCTTCCAAGGCATGCGCGCGGGCGCCGAGTTCGTGTGGGACACGCCGTCGTTGTCGGGTCGCCGCGTCGGCGTCGCCGGTGTGGGCAAGGTCGGCCGACACCTCGTCGCTCACCTCGTCGAGGACGGCGCAGACGTCGTCGTCACCGACGTCGATCCGGCCGCCATCGAGGCCGTACGGTCGGCGCACCCGTCCGTGCGGGTGGCGGCGGACACCGCAGCGCTGGTCCGCGAGCCGCTCGACGTCTATGCCCCGTGCGCGCTCGGAGGAGCCCTCGACGACGAGACGGTCGCGACGCTCAGTGCGCGGCTCGTCTGCGGCGGCGCCAACAACCAGCTGGCCCACGCCGGGACCGAGGAGCTGCTCGCGCAGCGCGACATCGTGTACGCGCCGGACTACCTCGTCAACGCCGGCGGGCTGATCCAGGTCGCCGACGAGCTCGAGGGCTTCTCGTTCGACCGGGCCAGGGCACGAGCGGCCCGGATCTACGCGACCACGCTCGACGTCCTGCACCGGGCGAAGGCCGAGAGCGTCGCGCCGTCCACAGCGGCCGACCGCATCGCGGAGCAACGCATGCGCGAGATCTCCCGCCTGCGGGGCGTCTGGCTGCCCTGACGCCCCGCAGTCTCAGGCGTCGTCGTCGATTCGCAGAGCGTGCTTCACGCGGTGCGCCAGCCTCCGGCGGGGCGTGACCGCGTTGGAGCGACCGCGCTTCCAGTAGCCCGAGATGTCGGCCGTGGAGCCGTTGACCAACCCGTGCTCCTTCGCCCAGCGGCGTACCGGCTTGAGCAGTCCGGCCTCGCCTCCGGCCCACAACGTCCAGGGCTCGTCGGCGGGAAGGTCCAGCCCGGCGAGGAACGGCTCGAACCCCCGGTCGGCCACCTCCGGGTCGTCCTCGTGCAGCCAGGTGACCTCGACGCCCTCACGGACAACGAGGTCCTGCTCCTCGGCGGCGTCGGGGACGAGGAGCGCCACCCGTGCGCGGACACCGTGCGGAAGCTCCTCCACGATGCGGGCCGCGGCCGGCAGCGCCGTGTGGTCGGCCAGCACGACTCGGTAGGCGAAGGCGGGCGGCGCCACGTAGCCGGCTCGCGGTCCGGCGACCCACAACCGGTCGCCGGGCTGGACGGACTCAGCCCAGTCGGAGGCGAGTCCGCCGGGGTGGACGACGAAGTCCATCCAGACCTCGCCGCGCTCGCGATCGAAGCGGCGGACGGTGTACTCGCGCGTCGGCGGGAAGGGCTTCGGCCAGTGCAGGTGGTCGCCGTCGGCCACGGGTGCACGGGTCATCCCGGTCTCGGGGTCGGGGAACACGAGCTTCACGTGCTCGTCGGGTGCCCGGGCCTCCCACCGCGCGAGATCGCCGCCGAGAACCAGGCGCACCATCCGTGGCGTGAGCTGGTCACGTCGAAGGACCTCGAGCTCCTGGATCCCGATCGGGTGGTCCAGCAGCGTCAGGGTCGGGCCGGCGAGCGTCGGGGTGTCACCGTGCCGCGGCATAGGCCTTAGCCGCCTTCTCGATGTCCTCGGCCTGACGCTGGGCCGCCTCGAACGTGTAGATGGTGCCCGAGGTCAGCGGGTACGCGTGCCCTGCGCGGGCAGCCGGCAACCGGGTGAACGAGGGCATCGCGATCAGCTTCTGGTTCTCCGGGTTCACCGAGCCGTCGAGGTTCGCGTCGTAGAGCAGGACCTTGGACTCGGCAAGACTCGGCAGGTTCTCGGTCGCGAGCTCGGTGACGTAGCGGTCGGGGTTCTCGGTGTAGTCGGCGTTGTAGCCGAACCCGGCGGCCTGGAGACGTTCGTACGTCAGCGACTTGCTGGTCTCGACGAAGAGGACACCCTCGGAGAAGCCGAGCGACGTCGCGTTCGCGTCGGCGAGCGCGTCACCGTACTGCGTCTTCACGTCGGCGAGCGTGGCGTCGAGCTCCTTCTCACGCGCGTCGTAGTCGGACGACTTCCCGACGAGGTCGGCGACGGTGGGGTAGTTGTCCCAGACGTCGGTCGGCTCCGCGATCTCGAGGATCACCGTCGGTGCGATCTCCTCGAGGTCGCCGTAGTCGACGCCGAGTCCCCCGTTGTCCATGCCGATGATCAGGTCGGGATCGGCTTCGATGACCTTCTCGATGTCGATCCCGTCGAAGCTGCCGACGGCCGGGGTGTCCTTGACCTCGGCGAACTGCTCGGCCGGGATCTCCTCGGCCACCAGCTCGCCCTCGAGCTGTCCGACGGGCTTCACGCCGAGCTCGGCGAGCATCGCGCCGGTGCGCCACAGCGCGACGACCCTCTTGGGCTCGACCGGGATCTCGACCTTCTTGCCGGTGAAGGTCGACTCGACCGTCCGGGTCTCGCCCTCGTCCCCGCTGGCTTCCTCGTCGCTGCCACCACAGCCCGAGACGGTCAGGGCGGTAGCCGCCACCATCGCGGCTGCTGTCCTGAGGGAAGACCTGACGCGCATGTTGCTCCTTCTGTCGACCAGCACGGCCCCGCCTCCTGACGAGGTGTTGGTGAGGCTAACCTAAGCGTGTGGTCGTGCTCACTCCCGGGTCGGACGTCGGACGGCGTACGGCAGTGATGCTGGCGCTGGTCGCGGCGACCGTCGCGGTGGCGGCCCTCAGCCTCGCGGTCGGCAGTCGCAGCATCGGGATCGGCGAGGTCCTGGGGGCGCTCCTCGGCCGCGCGGACTCCGACAACGCCACCGTCATCACCTCCCAGCGACTGCCCCGTACCCTGCTCGCCCTGGTGGCCGGAGCCGCCCTCGGCGTGGCCGGCGCACTGATGCAGGGCCACACCCGCAACCCGCTCGCCGAGCCCGGGCTCTTCGGGGTGAACGCCGGCGCGACGTTCGGTGTGGCCGTGCTCGTCTTCGCGCTGGGCGTCCAGTCCTCGGTGGCCACGGTCGTCGCGGCGTTGATCGGCGCGGGCGCGGTGTCCACGATCGTCTTCCTGCTGGGGCTCGGCAGCCTCCGCAGGGGCGCGATGGTGATGCTCGCGGTGCTGGGGACGACGATGGCCGCACTGCTGAGCGCGCTGACTGCAGCGCTCATCCTGCTCGACAGACAGACGCTCGACGTCCTGCGCTTCTGGGAGGTGGGCGCCGTCTCGAACCGCGACCTCGAGCTCGCCGGTCCACTGGTCGTGGTGGTCTGTGCCGGGTTCGTGCTGGCGACGGCGAACGCCTTCTCGCTCAACGCCCTCACGCTCGGCGAGGACGTCGCGCAGGCGCTCGGCACGCGGGTACGGCGGAGCCGCGTGGTCGGCATCGTGGCGGTGACCCTCCTGGCCGGGGCTGCGACGGCGGTGTGCGGTCCCCTCGCGTTCGTCGGGCTCGTCGCGCCGCACGCCGCGCGGTTCCTCAGCGGCCACGACTACCGCTGGCTCGTCCCGTACGCGGGGCTGGTCGGGGCCGTCGTGCTGACCGCCGCCGACACCGTGGGCCGCGTCGCGGCGCCGCCCGGTGAGCTGCAGGCGGGTGTCGTCGTGGTCCTCGTGGGGGCGCCGTTGTTGATCGCGATCACGCGGCGTCGAAGGTTGGTCGCGCTGTGAGCGCGCGTCGGGACAGCGCTGTGAGCGCGCGTCGGGGTGTGGGTGTCCGGATCGGGCCGTTCGGCGTCCTGGTCCGCCGACGTGCCGTCGTCTGGACCGCGATCGTCACCATCACCCTTCTCGCGGTCACCGTCCTGGCGGTCCTCACCGGCACGCTCGACCTGCCTGCGTCCCGGGTCTGGGCGGCGCTGACGGGACGCGGATCGTCGGTCGATCACCTCGTCGTGGTCGACCGGCGGCTGGTCCGCGCCGTCACCGCGATCCT
>NZ_JARBCJ010000078.1:11377-14130 GCF_028803055.1 Mumia sp. | reverse complement strand
GGAATGCTTCCTCCGAGACTTGACGTGTTCGCAATCGCAAACATATGGTCGTGTTCGCAATCGCAAATATCGCCTCTGCGCCTCCCCGGCCGCCCCTCCGAGAGGAACCCCGTGCGACTCCCCCACGTCCTGGCCCGCCGCACAGCCAGCATCGCCACGACCGTCCTCGGTGGCGCTCTCATCGCCTCCACGGCTCTTGCCACCGGCGCCTCCGCCGCCTCGTCCTCCGCCCCGGCGCTGGCATCTGCCGACGCCGACGACACGGGACGGATGATGCTGGTTCTCGACTCCTCGGGGTCGATGAAGGAGAAGGCGGGAGACGGCGCGACGAAGATCGAGGCAGCCCGGACCGCCCTCGAGAGCGTCGTCGACAAGCTGTCCGACTCCCAGGACGTCGGGATGCGTGTCTTCGGCGCGACGGTCTTCTCGCGCAACGACAAGGGCGCCTGCACCGACACCCAGAAGGTCGTCGACCCCGGCACCGACAACCGCGACGCGCTGCGTGCCGCGATCAGCGCCTACAAGCCGTACGGTGAGACGCCGATCGGCACGGCGCTGCTCGAGGCCGCACGCGACCTCGGCGACGAAGGGCGGCGATCGATCGTCCTCGTCTCGGACGGGGAGTCCACCTGCGCTCCCGACCCGTGCAAGGTCGCCGCGCGCATCTCCAAGCAAGGCATCGACCTCACCGTCGACGTCGTCGGCCTGTCCGTCGACGCCAAGACCCGCAAGCAGCTGCGCTGCATCGCCGAGGCCGGCAACGGCCGCTACTACGACGCCGAGGACGCCGGCGAGCTGTCCGGTGCGCTCGACACGGCGGCCGTCCGCGCCGCGCGCCCGTGGACCGCGATCGGCACCCCGATCACCGGCGGCCCCGACGCCGCGAACGCCACGCCGATCACCACCGGCGACTGGCGCGACGTCCTCGGTCCGCAGCACACGGTCCCGGGGCAGCGCTGGTTCCGGTTCACCCGCACGATCCCCGGGTCGACGGTGCGGGTCTCCGCCGCGATCGCCGGTCCGACCGGAGGGTACGAGGTCGACGACGGCCTGTACGTCGAGACGTTCGTCGGGAGCGAGGACTGCGGCACCGGCGCGGACTCACAGGCGGGCACCGGCTACCAGCCGATCCTGGTCGCGACCGAGGCCGTCCCCGGCAACCGCGACTACAACGACGAGTGCAAGGACGGCTCCGAGATCACCTTCAACGTGACCCGTGGCAAGCAGTCCGGCGACGTGTCACGGCGTACGGAGGAGCTCGTCGAGATCCGCATCATCGAGGAGCCGCCCGCGGCCAACGCCGCCAGCCTGCCCGCCTCGGCCCCGAAGGCGTCCGAGGACGTGCCCTCGATGTCCGACCCGACCCCGCTCCCGACCGGCGGAGTCTCCTTCGGCGACGCGGCGCCGCTCGACCCCGGCGCTTTCCGAGGGTCGATCGTGCCCGGCGAGACCCAGATCTTCCGCATCGACCTCGACTGGGGCCAGAGCCTGTCCTCGGTGATCCAGTTCGACCCGATCACCGACACCCAGAAGCAGGCTCTGGGCGACGTCGACCTCAACACCACGCTGTGGACGTTCTCCCCCGGGCGCGCCATCGCGCGAGCACCGTTCGTCTCCGACTCCCAGGGCAGGCTCACGGACTTCTCGTCGCCCGAGCTGGCCGCGGTGACCCCGGTGGTGACCTACAACGAGCGCCGCTCGACCGCCGACGGCAATGCCGCGGCCTCGATCGCCGGACCGTACTACCTCGTCCTCGGCGTCGCCGGCGAGAACGGCGGGACCGTCGAGGGCGCAGCGGCAGGTGTCGAGCTCGGGTTCACCCTCGGCCTCGCCCGCAACGGGGAGCGCAAGGGCGTGCCGGAGTACGACGGCGAGGCGCCGCAGTTCGGCGGCGAGACGAGCGAGACGGTCGACCCCGGCGACGACGACTCCGGCGAGGCCGACGCGAGCGACACGTCCGCGAGCTCGGCGACAGACTCCGACGACGGCGCCGGCTGGCTCCCGTTCGCCCTGGCCGGGGCAGGAGCCGTCCTGGTCCTGGGCGGCGTCGCCGCCCTGCTCGTCGTCCGTCGCCGGCGACGCCAGTCGGCGGAGCAGGCTCCGCCGGCCTACCAGCCCTGGGACGGGTCGGGCGGCGCGAGCCCGTACCAGTGAAGACCTGCCTGACCGCCCTCTCCTCGCCCGAGATCCACGAAAGGACCACCGTGCACCGACATGCACTCCCTCTCCGGACCCCAGTCCTCGTCGCAGCCGCGGCGCTGACCGCGACCGTCGTCCTCACCACGCCCCCACCGGCCGCGGCCGACGACGCGGCGACGTACGAGCCGGCCGGGAAGTCGGTCGACGGCGGCGCCAGCGCCGGCGACGCGACCGGGCTCGAGGCGGGTGACTGGAAGGACACCATCGGCCTCACCGGCACCGCAGAGGGCCAACGCTGGTACACGGTCAAGCGGACCGTCGACGGCTCGACCGTCCGCTTCGCCGCAGCAGTGCCGTCCGGGGCGCCGACCGCCAAGCACAAGGTCACGGTCGAGGCGTTCGCGGGCAACACGAGCTGCGGCAAGGGCGACTCCTCCTCGGCGGGAGGAGGGCACCAGCCGATCGTCGTGGCCAGCGCCGCCGCGGGGGCCGGCGACTCGGACGAGTGCGTCGACGGTGACGCCATCACCTTCAGCGTCACGCGCGAGGTGTCCGAGGGCAGCGAGGAGCAGACGGACGAGACGCTCGAGATCCGGGTGGTGGAGGAGCCGACG
>NZ_JARBCJ010000078.1:0-11278 GCF_028803055.1 Mumia sp. | reverse complement strand
GCCAAGGATGCCGAGCAGCTCCCCACGAAGTCCGCCGAGCTGCCCGAGAAGAAGCCGTCGCTGTCCGATCCCGAGGAGCTCCCGGCCGGCGGAGTGTCGTTCGACGAGGCCGTCTCCCTGGACCCGGGGGCCTACGAGGGCACCATCAGCCCGGGCGAGACCCAGATCTACCGGGTGGACCTCGACTGGGGACAGAGCCTCGACACCGTCGCGCAGTTCGCCCCGGTCACGGCGGCGCAGGCCACGGCCTTCGACGGCGAGGACGTTCAGACCAGCCTCGTGACGTACGCGCCGTCGCGGGCGGTCGCGACCGACAGCATCTCGTACACGTACGGTCGCCTCAACGAGTACTCCTCGCCCGAGCTGCGCTCCACCACGCCGTTCGTGCTCTACAACGCCCGCGAGAACTCCTACGGCACAGCGACGGCGGTCTCGTCCGCCGGCCCGTACTACGTGGTCGTCGCGGCACCGCCCGTCGAGGAGGGCTCCGGCGCCGCCGGAGCCGACCTCGGCTTCACGCTCGGCGTCGCCGTCAACGGCGAGGTGTCAGGCACCCCCGACCTCGGCGACCAGGCGGCGGTCATCGGCCCGGACCTCGACGGCGGCTCCTCGGGCTGGCTCACGTGGGTGCTCGTCGGCCTCGGGGTGCTTCTCGTCCTCGCTGGTGTGGCAGCGGTGCTGATCGCACGACGGCGCGCGGCCGGCGCACGCGCGGAGGCCACCCCGTACGGCGGCTACACCCCGCCCGACGCGCCGCAGGACTACCCGCAGCCGTACGGCGGGCAGCAGGCTCCGTACAGCCCGCCGCCGGCGAGCCGGGGCGAGCGTCCCGGCGACGGCTGGTGATGCTGCTCAGCCGAGCAGCATGAGGATCGCCAGGACGATGACGAGTCCCCCGGCGCCGACGCTCAGCAGGCCGAACGCGGCCAGCGGGCTCGGCCGCCGGGTGGACGCCGGCGGTTGCGGAAGGCCCGGTGGAAGACCCGGCGACGGGGACGGAGAGGGCGGCGGCTCGGGCGCCGTCGGCGGCAGGGGGACAGCGCGGAGTGCGGGGGCCGCGTCGGTCCCGTGCAGCCGCACGTGCTCGAAGACCTCGATCTCCGCTCCGTCGTCGCCGGGCGCTGCACCGGCCGGGGGGACGAGGCCCGTGTCGTGCAGCATCCTGCGTGCCCGCGCCGCGCTCGGCGGCCTGCGCGCCGGGTCGGGCTCCGCCAGGGCCCGCGCGAGGTCCCACAGCCGTCGGTCGACCCCGGGCGGCGGCGCCGACTGCAGGGCGTGGCCGTCCTCGGGCCGCTCGCCGGTCAGCATCTCCGCCAGGACCACCCCGGCGCCGTAGAGGTCCTGCACAGGCAGCGGGTCGGCCCCGACCGCGCTCTCGGGCGCGCGGTAGCCGCGGGTGCCGAGGACGATCGCCGGGGCGGTCATCCGGGGCTCGTGCAGGGGCACCGCCACCCCGAAGTCGCTCAGTCGCAGGTACGGCCGGCCGCGGCCGGTCGGCTCCAGCAGGAGGTTGGCGGGCTTGACGTCACGATGCACGACGCCGGCCCGGTGGACGGCCTCGAGCGCGTCGAGCAGCTGGTCGAGCAAGCATGCGGCCCAGGGCGCCGGGAGGGCCCCGAAGTCCTCGATCAGGTGGTGCACCGACCCGCCCCGTACGACGTCCATCGTGAACAGCACCGTGTCGTCCTCGCCGGCCCAGCCCCGCGGCACGACCGTGTGCGGGTGCTCGATCCGGGTGCTCAGCTCGCGGATGAACCGCAGCAGCAGCGACGCGTCGACCTGACGGACGAGCTTGGCCGCCCGGAGCTGGTCGTCCCGACGGTCGTGGACCAGCCACACCGTCCCCATGCCACCGGCACCGATCGGCTCCAGGAGCTCGTACCGGCCGGCGAACACCTCACCCACGCCCGTGGCCCCCGTACTGACGGAGGAGCTGGGCGATCAGCGGGTGGTCGGCGTCGAGCAGCAGCGCCGCGGCCTCGTACTCGTCGGGATCGCCCGCGACGCTCAGCACGGTCCGCAGCACAGCGGCCTCGGTGCTGCGGTGCGTGACGACCCCTCCCGCTACCTCGCGCTCCAGCTCGGCCAGGCCCTCCTCGGACGTCGTCTCGCCGCGTGTGACGCGGCCCGCGATGTCGTACGCGGCCTGCAGCCTGGCCACCGCCGCCGGGTTGCCGATCTTGACGCGGTGACCGTTGACCAGCTGCGAGAGCATGGGCGCCGAGATGCCCAGCAACGACGCCATGCGCGCCTGCGTGACCCCGAACGTCTGGACGCACCGGCGCACGATGATCCCGAGCGGCTCGCCGTACAGCTCGGCCTGCGCGCGGGTGTTCGCGTCGATCTCGGGACTCGTCATGACGGCCTTCACCCTATCCGCAGCGAGCGCCCTCCGAGAGCGGCGGCAGGCGGGTCGTGAGCGGCCGCTCCTGCTCAGTCCCCGAGCACCTGACGGCAACCGTCAGGGTGCCGCTTAGACTCGGCACGCAGCCCCCAGGCACGTCGAGGAGCACACCTGTGAGCAACAACGAAGGCATCCGGCCGCTGACCAAGGTCCTCATCGCCAACCGTGGCGAGATCGCGGTCCGCGTCGTCCGCGCCTGCAAGGACGCGGGGATCGGCAGCGTCGCGGTGTACGCCGACGCCGACCGTGACGCGCTGTTCGTCCGGCTCGCCGACGAGGCGTACGCGCTGGGTGGCGCCACCCCCGCCGACACCTACCTGTCGATCGACAAGATCCTGGACGTCGCGCAGCGCAGCGGCGCCGACAGCGTGCACCCCGGCTACGGGTTCCTCGCCGAGAACGCGGCGTTCGCGCAGGCCGTCATCGACGCCGGGCTGATCTGGATCGGCCCCCCGCCGCACGCCATCGAAGCCCTCGGCGACAAGGCCAAGGCCAAGCACATCGCTGCGCGGGCCGATGCCCCCCTGGCACCGGGGACCAAGGACCCGGTCGCCGACGCCGACGAGGTCGTCGCCTTCGCCAAGGAGCACGGCCTCCCGGTCGCGATCAAGGCGGTCTTCGGCGGCGGCGGACGCGGTCTCAAGGTCGCTCGCACGCTCGAGGAGATCCCCGAGCAGTACGACTCTGCCGTCCGCGAGGCCGTCACGGCCTTCGGGCGTGGCGAGTGCCTGGTCGAGAAGTTCCTCGACCAGCCGCGTCACGTCGAGACCCAGTGCCTGGCCGACGCGCACGGCAACGTCGTGGTCGTCTCCACCCGCGACTGCTCGCTGCAGCGCCGTCACCAGAAGCTCGTCGAAGAGGCGCCCGCGCCGTTCCTGACCGACGACCAGATCGAGCGCCTGTACGCCTCGTCGAAGGCGATCCTCCGCGAGGCCGGCTACGTCGGCGCGGGCACGTGCGAGTTCCTCGTGGCCCGCGACGGCACCATCTCCTTCCTCGAGGTCAACACCCGCCTCCAGGTCGAGCACCCGGTCTCGGAGGAGGTCACGGGCCTCGACCTGGTCCGTGAGATGTTCCGCATCGCCGCCGGCGAGGAGCTCGGCTACGACGACCCGGAGATCCGCGGCCACTCGATCGAGTTCCGGATCAACGCCGAGGACGCCGGACGCAACTTCCTGCCCGCCCCGGGGACCCTGACGACGTGGGATCCCCCGTCGGGCCCGGGCGTACGCGTCGACTCCGGCTACGTCGTCGGCGAGACGATCCCCGGCTCGTTCGACTCGTTGATCGCCAAGCTCATCGTGACCGGCTCGAGCCGGGAGCAGGCCATCGAGCGGTCGCGCCGCGCGCTCGACGAGTTCGGCGTCGACGGCATGCCGACGGTGGTCCCGTTCCACCGCCGGGTCCTCGACGACCCGGCCTACCTCGGTGACGGCGAGGGGTTCGGCGTCTACACCAGCTGGATCGAGACCGAGTTCGACAACACGATCCCGCCGTACGACGGTGCCGCCGGCGAGGCGCCTGAGGCGGAGGAGCGCGAAACGGTGACCGTCGAGGTCGGCGGCAAGCGACTCGAGGTCGTGCTTCCCGCGGGGCTCGGTGCCGCCGGTGCTGCCGCCGGAGCCGGCGCCAAGAAGCCGAAGCGGGCGGCCGGCAAGAAGGCTGGCGCCGCGGCCGGTGGTGACGCGCTGGTCTCCCCGATGCAGGGCACGATCGTCAAGGTCGCGGTCGTGGAGGGGCAGGCCGTCACGGAGGGCGAGCTCGTCGTCGTCCTCGAGGCGATGAAGATGGAGCAGCCTCTCAACGCGCACAAGGCCGGCACCATCACCGGGCTGGTCGCGATCGCGGGCGAGACGGTCACCGCCGGCGCCGTGGTGGTCGAGATCAAGGACTGACGTTGCAGACAGGGACCCGAGCGCTGTGCCATGGTGCTCCCCATGACGATCGCGGTTGCCTACACCCCTGACGAGTACGGCGAGGTCGCCCTCGAGCACGGCATCGCCTGGGCTCGCTCCCACGATGCACGGCTCGTCGTGGTCAACGTCGCGAAGCACTCCCGGTTCGAGGAGGACCCCGACTTCGTCCACGGGTACGACCTCGAGCAGCTGCGGCACCGGTTGGCCGGTGCCGGACTCCCCGGCCACCGCCTGCGGCAGCCCGTCGGACCCGGCATCGGCGACCTCATCATCGAGGCCGTCGAGGACGAGGGCGCCGAGCTGCTGGTGATCGGCATCCGCCACCGCACCCCCGTCGGCAAGCTCATCATGAGCAGCGTCGCCCAGAAGCTGCTGCTCGATGCGCCGGTCCCGGTCTTCGCGGCCAAGCCCGGACAGCACCCGGTACCTTGAGAGCCGGCCGCCCCACCGTCGCGGCGGCCGACCGGACCTGATGCGCTCGATCGGAGTACCCCCATGTTCCGCAAGGTCCTCGTCGCCAACCGCGGCGAGATCGCGATCCGCGCCTTCCGCGCCGCCTACGAGCTCGGCGCCCGCACCGTCGCCGTCTTCCCGTACGAGGACCGTGGCTCCGAGCACCGTCTGAAGGCCGACGAGGCCTACCAGATCGGTGAGGTGGGCCACCCGGTCCGCAGCTATCTCGACCCTGACGAGATCGTCGCCACGGCCGTACGCGCCGGGGCCGACGCCGTCTATCCGGGATACGGCTTCCTCTCGGAGAACCCCTCGCTCGCGAGCGCCTGCGCGCAGGCAGGCATCACGTTCGTCGGCCCGTCCGAGGAGGTCCTGCGCCTCACCGGCAACAAGGCGCGAGCCATCGAGGCGGCACGCGAGGCGGGTGTGCCGGTGCTCGCGTCCGTGCCACCCAGCCGTGACCGCGACGAGCTGGTCGCCGCCGCCGAGGCCCTCCCGTACCCGCTGTTCGTCAAGGCCGTCGCGGGTGGCGGCGGGCGCGGCATGCGGCGCGTCGAGGACCCGGCCGAGCTGCGCGACGCGGTCGACGCCGCGATGCGGGAGGCAGAGGGCGCGTTCGGCGACCCGACCTGCTTCATCGAGCAGGCCGTGGTCGACCCGCGCCACATCGAGGTGCAGATCCTCGCCGACGCGACCGGTGACGTGATCCACCTCTTCGAGCGCGACTGCTCGGTCCAACGGCGCCACCAGAAGGTCGTCGAGATCGCCCCCGCCCCGCGGCTCGACCCGGAGATCCGGGACCGGATGTGCGCCGACGCCGTCGCGTTCGCCCGGTCCATCGGCTACACCTGCGCCGGCACGGTCGAGTTCCTCCTCGACCCCCAGGGCAACTACGTCTTCATCGAGATGAACCCGCGCATCCAGGTCGAGCACACCGTCACCGAGGAGGTGACCGACGTCGACCTGGTGCAGGCGCAGCTGCGGATCGCCGCCGGCGAGACCCTGGTCGACCTCGGGCTCCGCCAGGACGAGATCGCCGTCCGGGGCGTCGCCATGCAGTGCCGGATCACGACCGAGGACCCGTCCAACGGCTTCCGCCCGGACACCGGCCGGATCACGACGTACCGCTCCCCCGGCGGCGCGGGCGTCCGCCTCGACGGCGGCACCACCTACTCCGGCACCGAGATCGGCGCCTACTTCGACTCGCTCCTCACCAAGCTCACCTGTCGGGGCCGCACCTTCGAGGCCGCGGTGGAGCGCGCGCGGCGTGCGATCGCGGAGTTCCGGATCCGCGGCGTCACGACCAACCTGACCTTCCTCCAGGCGCTGCTGGGCAACCCCGAGTTCGTCGCGGGCGGTGTCACCACCTCGTTCATCGACCGCCACCCGGAGCTGCTCGACACGCTGCCGTCTGCCGACCGCGGCACCAAGCTGCTCACGTACCTCGCCGACGTGACGGTCAACCGACCGCACGGCCCGGCGCCGGACGTGATCGATCCCCGCGAGAAGCTCCCGCCGGTCGACCTCGGCGCGGCGGCGCCGGCGGGCACGCGTCAGCAGCTGCTCGAGGTCGGGCCCGAGGCGTTCGCCCGGGCACTGCGCGAGCAGACTCACGTCGCGGTCACCGACACGACGTTCCGAGACGCGCACCAGTCGCTGCTCGCCACCCGGGTCCGTACGTTCGACCTGCTCGCTGCGGCGCCGGTCGTCGCACGGGCGACGCCACAGCTGTGGTCGATCGAGGCCTGGGGCGGCGCGACGTACGACGTGGCGCTGCGGTTCCTCAAGGAGGACCCGTGGCAGCGTCTCGCGGAGCTGCGCGAGGCCATCCCCAACGTGTGCCTCCAGATGCTGCTGCGTGGACGCAACACGGTCGGCTACACGCCGTACCCGACCGAGGTCACCGACGCCTTCGTCGCGGAGGCGACCGCGACCGGCATCGACGTGTTCCGGATCTTCGACGCACTCAACGACGTCGAGCAGATGCGTCCCGCCATCGACGCGGTGCGCGCGACCGGCACGGCGGTGGCGGAGGTCGCGCTCTGCTACACCGGCGACCTGATGGATCCGGACGAGCCGATCTACACGCTCGACTACTACCTGCGGCTCGCCGAACGCATCGTCGACGCCGGCGCGCACGTGCTCGCGATCAAGGACATGGCCGGGCTGCTGCGGGCGCCGGCCGGCTGGCGTCTGGTCACCGCCCTGCGCGAGCGCTTCGACCTGCCGGTCCACCTGCACACCCACGACACCGCCGGCGGCCAGCTCGCCACGCTGATGGTCGCGATCGACGCCGGTGTCGACGCCGTCGACACCGCCTCGGCATCGTTGGCCGGGACCACGTCGCAGCCGCCGATGTCGGCGCTGGTGGCGGGCCTGCAGCACACGACGGCGCCGACCGGCCTGTCGCTCGAGGCGGTCGGTGACCTCGAGCCGTACTGGGAGGCCGTCCGCAAGCTGTACGCGCCGTTCGAGGCGGGACTGCCCTCGCCGACCGGCCGCGTCTACCGCCACGAGATCCCGGGCGGGCAGCTCTCCAACCTGCGGCAGCAGGCGATCGCGCTGGGGCTCGGCGACCGGTTCGAGCAGATCGAGGACATGTACGCCGCTGCCAACGACATCCTCGGCGACATCGTGAAGGTGACGCCGAGCTCGAAGGTCGTCGGCGACCTCGCGCTGCACCTCGTCGCGGTCGGCGCGGACCCGAAGGAGTTCGCCGACAACCCGCAGGCCTACGACATCCCGGACTCGGTGATCGGCTTCCTCGCGGGCGAGCTGGGCGACCCGCCCGGTGGATGGCCGGAGCCCTTCCGCAGCAAGGCACTGGAGGGCCGTACGGTCAAGATCGGCGAGACGGAGCTGGGACCGGAGGACCGCGCCGGTCTCGAGGCCGACCCGCGGCCCACGCTCAACCGGCTGCTCTTCCCCGGACCCACGCGCGACTTCGAGCACGCGCGCGGAGAGTTCGGCGACGTGTCGGTGCTGCCGACCGAGGCGTACTGGTACGGGTTGCGGCCCGGCGCTGACGTCGAGGTGACGCTCGAGGAGGGCAAGACCCTGATCCTCGGGCTCGAGGCGATCAGCGACGCGGACGCGCGCGGGCTCCGCAACGTGCTCTGCCGGCTCAACGGCCAGCTCCGTCCGGTGACGGTGCGTGACCGCTCGGTGTCCAGCGACGTCGTGACCGCCGAGAAGGCCGACCCGGCCGACCCGCTGCAGGTCGCGGTGCCGTTCGACGGCGTCGTGACCCCCTCGGTCGGGGTCGGTGACACCGTCGAGCCCGGCCAGCAGGTCGCGACGATCGAGGCGATGAAGATGGAGGCCGCGATCACCGCACCCAACGGCGGCACGGTGTCGCGCCTGGTGATCGAGGGCCCGCGCCAGTCCGAGGGCGGCGACCTGCTGCTCGTCCTGGGCTAGCTCCCGTCCCGTCCCGTCCGCGATTTGTGCAGTTGATCAAGGAATCCCCTGCCGACTTCCTGGACCAACTGCACAAATCGGGGACGGGATCTCCACAGGCGACAGATCGGGTGTCCTCAGTCGCGTTAGCGGCACCACGCTCCCGGCATGAAACCCGTGCCCGAGGAGCTGCGCGACGGCCCCTTCACCAACGCGACCGCACGCTCTCTCGGCTTCAGCGCCCAGGACCTGACGGGCGCGCGGTTCCGGCGGCTCTTCCGCGGCGTCCACGTCGCGGCGGACCTGCCCGTGTCGTTTGCCCTCCTCGTCAGGGCGGCGCTCCTCGTGCTTCCCGACGACGCCCTCGCGAGCCACCTCACCGCCCTCCGCCTCTGGGGCCTCGGCGTCCGATCGGTGCTGCCGCTGCACTTCTCCACCAACTCCGCAGCGCAGGTCCGACGCGACGACATCCGTCTCCACCGGCGACGTGGCCGGCTGCGGATGGCCGTCAGAGATCACATCGGGTGCACGGGACCGGACCGCACGTACGTCGACCTCGCCACGATCGTCAGTCTGGTCGAACTGGTCCAGGCTGCCGACCACCTCATCCACCGCGGACACACGTCACGTTCGCAGCTGCGGTCGTACCTCGACCGGTGCCACCTCGACGGCGTCGTGCGTGCCAGGCGCGCGTTCGCCTACGTCCGGGAGCGGGCCGAATCACCGATGGAGACGCTGATCAGGCTGATGCTCGTCTTCGCTCGTCTCCCCGAGCCGGAGTGCAACCAGGAGATCCTCGACGCGTGCGAGAGGTTCGTCGCGCGGTGCGACCTCGTCTACTGGCGATGGCGGGTGATCGTGGAGTACGACGGCGCGTGGCACGAGCGCTCGAAGCAGCAGCGCGCTCGGGACCGTACGCGCCGCGAGAACCTCGAACGCCTCGGCTGGACGGTCGTCGTGGTCCTCGAGGACGACCTCAGGAGTCCGAAGGCGATCGTCTGGCGCGTCCACACGGCCTTGCGCGACAACGGGTACGAGGGCGCACGACCGCTCTTCAACGCGATGTGGACCCGTTGGTTCGCCTGACGCCTCGTACCCGTCCGCGCTGTGTGCAGTTGGTCGCAGAATCGGGCCAACAGTTCCTGGACCAGCTGCACAAATCGGGGACGGGGCGGGTCAGCGGGGCTGGTGCAGGCGGCGGGCAGCCTCGGCCACGGAGCCGCTCATCGACGGATAGACCGTGAACGCGTTCGCGACCTGGTCGGTCGTGAGTCCGGTCGAGACCGCGAGCGACACCGAGTGGATGAGCTCCGACGCACGCGGTGCCACCACGACACCGCCGATCACGGCGCCGCCGCCGGCCCGGCAGAAGAGCTTGACGAAGCCGTCGCGCACGCCCTGCATCTTGGCGCGCGGGTTGCCCGACAGCCGCAGGGTGACCGACTCGGCGTCGACCTCGCCGGCGTCGATCTCCTTCTGCGTCACCCCGACCGTGGCGATCTCCGGCGCGGTGAACACGTTGGAGACGACAGTCCGCAGACGCAGCGGGTGCACGGCGTCGCCGAGGGCGTGCGCCATCGCGATCCGTCCCTGCATGGCCGCGACGGAGGCGAGCATGAGGACACCGGTGCAGTCTCCAGCGGCGTACACCCCGCGGGCCGAGGTCCGCGAGACGCGGTCGACCTCGATGAAACCGCCCGCGTCGACCCCGACGCCTGCCGACTCCAGCCCGAGTCCCTCGCTGTTGGGGATCGACCCGAGAGCGAGCAGGCAGTGCGACCCCTCGACCTCGCGGCCGTCGGTGAGGCGCACGATGACGCGGTCGCCCTTGCGCTCGACCGACTCCATCCGCGAGCGCGACAGCACGTTCATGCCGCGCCGCGTGAAGACCTCCTCCAGGACGACGGCCGCGTCCGGATCCTCGCCGGGGAGGACGCGGTCACGGCTGGAGACCAGCGTGACCTCGCAGCCCAGAGCCTTGTAGGCGCCGGCGAACTCGGCGCCCGTGACACCCGACCCGACGACGACCAGGTGCTCGGGCAGCTCGTCGAGCTCGTAGACCTGCTCCCAGGTCAGGATGCGCTCGCCGTCGGGGATCGCGGTGTCCACGACCCGCGGGTGGGCGCCGGTCGCCAGCAGCACCACCTGCGAGTGCAGCTCCTCCGAACCACCGTCAGCGCGGTCCACGAGGACCGTCTCGGGCCCGTCGAGACGGGCGGTGCCGGCGATGACCTCGACGTTCTCCCGCTCGATGCGCCGCCGGATGTCGTCGGACTGCGCGAGGGCGAGCCGCTTGACCCGGTGATTGACCCTACGGAGGTCGACCGACTCCGAACCGGCGCCGACGAGTCCGAGCTCGGCAGAACCGGCCACGTCGGTCATCAGGTCGGAGGTCGCGATCAGCGTCTTGCTGGGGACGCAGTCGGTGAGGACGGTCGACCCGCCGAGCCCGTCGCGCTCGACGACGGTGACCTCCGCCCCGAGCTGTACCGCGACCAGCGCAGCCTCGTACCCACCAGGTCCACCACCGACGATCACGACGCGATTCACGCCGTCATTGTCTCGCACCTCGGACGAGCGGCACGCGGCGGCGTGCGCACGCGTCGTGCCGATGTGGCGCTCGTCGCTCAGGCGCTCATCTCGGCGAACAGCGCCTCGTTGAGGGCGAAGGCGACCTTGACCTCGTCGACGACGCGCTGCTTGGCAGCGTCGTCGAGGGGAAGGGTGTCGAGGCGCGCACGGTAGGCGTCCTTGTACAGCTTGGGCTTCGGCACGAGCGGGAAGTCGTAGAACGTCACGCCACCCTCGGCGAGGCCGTACTCGCGCTGGAGGATGCGGCCGATCGCCTGCCCGCCGGACAGATCGCCGAGGTAGCGCGTGTAGTGGTGCGCCAGGAAGCGCACGGCATCGTCCTGGGTCTCACGGACCCGCTGCACGTACGCCGTGGCCGCGGGGCCGACAGGGATGTCGCGCCAGTCCTCCCCGGCGAGGAACACGAGGTCGGCCTCGATGGCGGCCGACCGCTCCACGGCGGCGTCGACGACGGCCGACCCGACCGGGTCGGCGGCGAGCACCGTGCCGACCGACTCGATCGCCTCGTAGACGA
>NZ_JARBCJ010000077.1:0-14205 GCF_028803055.1 Mumia sp. | reverse complement strand
TGGGCGGCGCGGTCGTCGGCGTCGGAGACGCGGTGGTCGGCGTCCGAGTCGGTGATGTCTCCGTCGGCCTCGTCCGCGTCGGCGTCGTCCGGGTGGGCGTCGTCCGCGTCGGCGCGGGCCTGCTGGTCTGCGTCGGAGAGGGGGAGCGCGTGCTGCTGGTCTCCGTCGGCGTCGTCCGCGTCGGCGTCGGGGTGGGGACAGGGTCGGACGGATCGTCACCGCTGGTCAGGACGAGCCCCACGGCCACTGCGGCGGCGATGAGCACCACCGCGACCGCGATCAAGGGGGCGCGGCGCGCCCAGGGCGAGGGCTCGTCCGCCGGACTGCCGGTGTCGTCGAGGGCTGAGCCACCACCGGTCGGCGGCTCGTCGCTGGCGGCCAGCGGCGCGGTCGCTCCGGCGGCAGCCGCCGGGGCCACCGCCTCGGCCGTGACGGGCTCCTGCTCGGCCGTGTCGGTGACGGGATCCGGCTCCTCCGAGTCACCCTCAGCCTGTGCCGCGGAACCGAGCGCCGCACCGGCCGCGGCACCCCCGGCAGCAGCGCCGATCACCGGGCCCGCGGCGGGTGCCGCGGCCTCCGTGGGATCGTCGGCGACCGGAAGACCGACCACCGTGTCGCTGCCTCCGGGGTCGGTGACCGTCACGCCGGCCGCGGCGAGCGCGGCCGCGACGTCTCCGCCGTCACGCACCGCCCGCAGTGCCGCCGCGGCACCCCGCGCGTCCGGCCGCTCGTCGGGGTCGCGCCGTGTCATCGCACCCAGCGCCAACGCCCAGTCGGGCCCGAGCGACTCCGGGATGCGCGGCGGACGGTGCAGCCGTGCCGACAACGTCTCGACCCGCGTGCCGGGGAACGGGTCCTCACCGGTGAGTGCCTCCAGGAGGACCAGGCCCAGGGCATAGACGTCGGCGCGCGGCCCGACCTCGTCCAGGACCGCCTGCTCGGGGCTCAGATAACGCGCCGTACCGACCAGAAGGTCGGGCGAGGTCAGACGAGTGCCCTCGAGATAGCGGGAGACCCCGAAGTCGGTGAGCTTGACCCGCGGCGCCGCGCCGCTCCGCTCGACGAGCATCACGTTGGACGGCTTCACGTCCCGGTGGAGCACACCGTTGTCGTGGATGGCCGCCAGCGCGTCGGCGAGCTGCGCTCCGATGTCGGCGACCGTCTCGGGATCCATCGGCCCGTCGACGAGCACCCGGCTGAGCGTCTTGCCGGGGACGTACTCCATCACCAGGTACGGCGCCTCACCGTCGGCCTGGACGTCGAAGACCGTGACCAGGCCGGGGTGGGAGACGCCGGCGCCGATCCTCGCCTCCATCTCGTGACGGCGTAGCGCGTCCTCGACCTCGACCCCCGCCTCGGCGCGCATCATCTTGACGGCGACGACACGACCGAGGAGCTCGTCACGCGCCCGGTACACGTCGGCCATGCCGCCACGGCCCACGAGCGCCAACAGGCGGTAACGCCCGTCGACCAGCTCACCGACCCGGCCGTTCGTCGGCTCCGACATCGACCGCGGCCCCACCTTTCATCGTCGTCGGTCGCGTTCCGACGACGCGACCTCCTCCATTGTGGCGGGTCGGAGGGCCGCCGGCCGAGTGCGACGCGGACAGAGCGTCAGAGCATCGCGATTCCCTTCGCCGGCGACACCCGCGTGGCCCGCCGTGCCGGGACCACCGAGGCGATCAGACCGGTCGCCGTCGTGGCGGCGAGCACGATCGCGACCTGGAGCCACGGCACCGAGAACGCGACGTCGTCGACGAGACCCTCGGTGAGCGCCCGGACGCCGAGCCATGCGTACGCACCTCCGAGGGTGGTTCCCAGCACGGCGCCGACTCCGGCCATGAGGAGGGCCTCGCCCGCGAGCGTGCGTCGAAGCCCGCCGCGGCTGAGGCCGAGCGCCCGCAGCAGCGCGTTCTCCCGCGAGCGCTCGAGGATCGACAGGCTCAAGGTCCCCGTCATGCCGACGACGGCGATGAGGACCGCGACGGCGAGCAGGCCGACGACGACCGCCAGCATCACGTCGAGCTGCAGGCCGATCCAGGTCCGCTGGACCATGCTTCCGGCGACGTCGGCACCGGCGGACCGGGCGACGGTCGCCGTGTCGGCCATGACCTGTTCCGCGGGCGCCCCACCCTCGCCGCGCGCCCAGACCGCGCGCGGTTCCGCTGCCACGCCCAGCTCGTCGAGCACCCCCGGTCCGACGAGGACGACCTCGCCGAGCGACCCGCCGCCGCGTGGACGGAGGTCGAGCTCGCCGAACGTCGTCCGCAGCCGGGCGCTCTCGCCGTACGAGAGGTCGAGGGCGGTCGAGAGCTCCTCACCGATGACGAGCTCTCCCGGACCCGGGACCACCGTGTCGCCGTGGACGATGCGCGCCGCCGCCGGCGACACCTCCAGCGCCAGCACACGGTGCCCGTCCATCTCGACCTCCCCTCCCGGCAGGGTGGCGACCGAGTCGACGCCGTCGACGCCATCGACGCGGTCCCCGACACCCTCGGCGAGAGGGCCCCCGGCCGCGACCACCCCGACGTCGAGCGCGTACGACGCGTCCAGGTCCCGGTCGATCGACCCGCGCAACGAGGCGGTGCCGATCACCACCATCGTGATGAGCGTGACGCCGATGAGGAGGGAGGTCGCCGTCGAGGCGGTCCGGCGAGGGTTGCGGACGACGTTGTCCGCCGCGAGCCGGCCCGAGACACCGCTGCGTCCGACGACCGGCCCGACCAGCCGGAGGAGGGCGGGGACCAGCAACGGGGCGAGGACGACCACGCCGAGGAACGACGTCATGCCGCCGGCGAGGCCGACCGGGATCAGGTCACCGGTCCCCAGGACCAGGCCGGCGCCACCGACGGACACGAGCACCGCGCCCAGGGCCACGCGGATCCTCCCGGCGCCCCCGGAGAGTCCCGTGGTCTCGTGCGGGCGGAGGGCCTCCAGCGGTGTGAGGCGACCGATCCGGCGAGCAGGCAGGACCGTCGCCCCCACCGCGACCAGCACGCCGAGGGCGAACGGCAGGCCGACGCCGAGCGGGCTCAGCGACACCGCCCCGAAACTGATCCCGGCCGTCCACGCGCGCAGGGCGGCGACGGTCGCGTGCCCGAGTCCCCAGCCGACCAGCACCCCGACCGTCGAGGCCGCCACTCCGAGGGCGAGCGACTCCAGGCGCAGCGAGCGGACGATCTGACGGCGGGTCGCGCCGACGCAGCGCAGCAGCGCGAGCTCACGGCGGCGCTGGGCGAGGACGGTCGTGATGGTGCTCGCGATGACCAGCGTCCCGACGAATGCCGAGATCGCGGCGAACACCAGGACCATCCGCTGGAGAATGTCCACGTCGTTGGTGGCCTCCGCGACCGCGGAGTCGACCCATGCCTCACGATCGGCGACCGGACGCTCGGACCTGTCTGCACCCACGGCAGACCGCAGCGCCTTCCCCGTCGCTGCCGCGGTCGTGTCGGCGACGCGCACGGACACGTCGTCGGCCGTGAGGACGTCACCGAGCCGCGAGCCGACCTGCTCCGAGACGTACACCGTCGATCCCAGCGTGCCGCCCGGGCTCGTCGTAAAGCCGGTGATCGCCACCTCCACCGGGCCGCGTTGCCCGAAGACGCGCACGGTGTCGCCCAGCGCGACGTCGTACCGCTTCGCGCTCGAAGCGGCCATGAGCGCCTCCCGCGGCCGCTGCGGAGCGACTCCGTCGGTGACCTCCTGCCACCTCAGGTCTCGGTCCGCGGCGACTGTGCCGACACTCATCAGCTGCCGGGCCGAGCGGGCCTCCACCTCCACGAAGCCGAGCCGGTTGACGACCGCCCCCTCGACGCCGTCGACGGCCCGGATCTGGTCGATGAGCCGGTCCAGGGTGCGGGAGTCGTCGGCCGACGTGTCCACGACCAGGTCGGCGCCGGCGTACTGAGCGACGACGTCGGACCTGAGCCCGTCACGGGCCGAGGCGCTCAGGGCGTTCACGGCGACCATGAAGGCCACCGACATGACGATGGCGGCGACGGCGGCGACGTAGCGCCGGGAGTGCGCCCGCAAGGACCCCCAGAGCACCGTGCGCATCAGGCGTCCAGTCCGGCGATCGCGGTGACGACGTCCTCGGCGGTGGGGCGCTCGAGCGTCCCGGCCAGCCGCCCGTCTCGCAGCAGCAGCACACGGTCGGCGTACGCGGCCGCGGTCGGCTCGTGCGTCACCATCACGACGGTCTGCGCGAGCTCGTCGACCGAGCGGCGGAGGAAGTCGAGAACCTCGGCGCTGGAGCGGCTGTCCAGGTTGCCGGTCGGCTCGTCGGCGAAGACGACGTCGGGCGAGGAGAGCAGCGCCCGCGCGATCGCGACCCGCTGCTGCTGGCCGCCGGAGAGCTCCGACGGACGGTGCGAGAGTCGGTCGGCGAGGCCGAGCACCTCGATGAGCGTGTCGAAGCGCCGCCAGTCCGGCTCGCGACCCGCCAGGTCCAGCGGGAGCAGGATGTTGTGGCGCGCGGTGAGGGTGGGGAGCAGGTTGAACGCCTGGAACACGAACCCGACGTGCTCGCGCCGGAACCTCGTGAGGGCGTTGTCGTCGAGGTCGCCGAGGCCCGTACCCGCGACCTCGACCTCCCCGGAGGTCGGCGAGTCGAGCCCGGCCAGGCAGTGCATGAGCGTGGACTTCCCCGAGCCCGACGGGCCCATGATCGCGGTGAGCCGGGCGCGCTCGATGGTGAGGTCGACGCCGTCGAGAGCCCGGACCTCCGCCGGACCGCGGCCGTAGGTCTTGACGAGCCCGCGGGTCCGCGCGGCCGCCGTGTCGGTGGGGGTCTGGACGCCGCCCGGCACGGCCGAGGCGAGAGAGGAGACAGGGATCGATGACATGACGACCACGCTAGGAACCGCGGCCGTCGTGAGCGTCGACCCGCGGACCCCTCTCCGACGTGCGCGGTCATACCGCGGTCGTACGTGCCAGTGTCCTTCGGCTCAGGTGGTCGGGCGCACCAGCGCGGTGTCGTACGCGAGGACGACGAGCTGCACCCGGTCCCGGCTGCCGGTCTTGGCCAGCAGCCGCCCGATGTGAGTCTTGACGGTCGGCTCCGCGACGACGAGTCGCCTCGCGATCTCGGAGTTGGTGAGCCCTTGCGCGACGAGGACCAGCACCTCGCGCTCTCGATCGGTGAGCATGTCGAGGCGATGGTCGGGGGCGGCCTCACCGTCGGGCAGCTGGTCGGAGAACCGCTCCAGCATCCGCCGGGTCGCACTCGGCGCCACCACCGCGTCGCCGCGGTGCACGTCACGGATCGCGGCCAGCAGCACCTCCGGCGGGGCGTCCTTGAGCAGGAACGCCGACGCGCCAGCCCGCAGTCCGCTGTAGACGTACTCGTCGAGGTCGAACGTCGTGAGCACCACGACACGGGCGGTCGATCCCCGCTCGCTCAGGACACGCGTCGCGGCCACACCGTCCAGCCGCGGCATCCGGACGTCCATCAGCACCACGTCGACGCCGGTCACCGACAGCCGCTCCACGGCCTCGAGCCCGTCGGCCGCCTCGCCGACGACCTCCATGTCCGGCTGCGACTCCACCAGCATCCGGAAGCCCGCCCGGACCAGCTGCTGGTCGTCGACGAGGAACACCCGCAGCGGGCGCTCGGACGACCCCTCCTCGGGCAGGTCGCTCACCTGGTCTCCTTCCCGTACGGGATGCGGGCCTCGACCCGGAACCCGCCACTGGCCAATGGTCCGGCCACGACCGTGCCGTCGTGGATGGCGATGCGCTCCCGGATGCCGCGGATGCCGTGTCCTCCGCGCGGCGACGGTCCGGCAGCCACCGGCTGGGTGCCCCCGTCGTCCTCGACGCAGACCAGCACGTGGTCGGGGAGCACACCGACCTGGACCCGCGTGCGGACACCGGCGCCGGCGTGCTTGAGGGTGTTGGTGAGCGCCTCCTGCACCACGCGGTAGACGGTCAGTCCGGTGGTCGTGTCGACCGCCGACAGGTCTCCCGTGACCTCGGCACGGACGTCCAGCCCGCTGCGGCGCACCTGGTCGACCAGGGTCGGCACGTCGGTCGCCGTCGGCATGGGCGCCCGCTGCGTCGCGTCGGAGGCGTCGTCGTCGCGCAGGAGCCCGAGCAGGCGGCGCATCTCGGCGAGGGACTGGCGCGACGTGCGCGAGATCGTCTCGAGGGTCTCGCTCGCCGCCTCGGGCCGCGTCCTCGAGGCGTAGAGCGCGCCGTCGGCCTGGACGACGATCACCGACAGGCTGTGCGCGACGACGTCGTGCATCTCGCGGGCGATCCGTGCGCGTTCGGCCGCGGCGGCGATCTGTGCCTGCTGCTCGGCGTCACGCTCGAGCTGGCGGGCCCGCTCCTCCAGGCCGACGACGTACTCCCGCCGCGTGCGCATGTAGGCGCCGAAGGACCACGGCGCAGCGACGACGAGGCTCATGACGACGATGTTGCCGACGATGCTGGACTCGGGCGAGGACGCGTACCAGTCGAGGGTCGAGAGGAGCACCCCGAGGAAGCCGACGCCGAGCCCGGCACGCCGAGCCCAGAGCGGGCCGTACGCGGCGACGGAGTAGAGCGCGACGAGGAGGGCGACGTCGGCGTAGAGCGGTTCGTCGGTCAGGACCAGCTGGCCCGCCAGCAGCAGCGACACGAGCGTGAACGACGCCACCGGGCGTGTACGGCGCCATGCCAGCGCCAGGAGGATGAGGATCTGGTAGCCCGCCTCGCCGGCGGTGCCCGCGGTGCCCAGGTTGAGCGCGAAGGGGACGAGCGGCAGGGCGAGTGCGCCGGCCAGGGCCGCGTCCACCGCGAAGGGGTGGTCACGCGTCCACGCCGTCACTCTCCTCACCTGGCCAGGGTAGGCGGCCGGAGCCGCTCGCCCATCAGACCGTGGTCTGATCCTGTCGACGGGTCAGACCAGCCGAGCGAGCACCGCCGGGTCGATGTTGGCCCCCGAGGCGATCGCGACCGTGGTCCCGGCGGTGTCACCGACCACGCCCTTGAGCACAGCCGCCGCAGCGACCGCACCGCTCGGCTCGACGACCACCCGGGCGCCGCGCACGACGGCGCCCACCGCCGCGAGGATCTCCTCCTCGGAGACCGTGACCACGTCATCGACGTAGGCCGTGATGTGGTCCCAGTTCAGCACGCCGACCGAGTCCGTGCGGAGCCCGTCGGCGACCGTCCGAGACGTGTCGGCGACCGACCAGACCCTGCGCTCCCCCGCCGCCCAGCCCTCCGCGAGGTCTGCCGCGAGCTCCGGCTCGACCGCGACCACCCGGACGTCCGGGCGCAGAGCCTTGACCGCCGCGGCGACGCCGCTCACCAGGCCGCCGCCGCTGACCGGGACGACCACCGTCGCCAGGTCGGGAACCTGCTCGACGATCTCCAGCCCGACCGTGCCCTGGCCGGCGATGACGCGCGCGTCGTCGTACGGCGGGATCAGCGCGGCACCGGTCTCCGCGGCGATCTCCTGCGCACGCGCGTGCCGCTGCGAGGGGGCGACCATGACGACGTCCGCACCCCACCGACGGGTCGCGGCGACCTTGACCTCGGGGGCGTTGTCGGGGATCACGATGGTCGCGTGGACCCCGGCGACACGGGCCGCGTACGCGACGGCCTGCGCGTGGTTGCCCGACGAGTGGGTCACGACGCCCGCACGACGCTGCGCGTCGTCGAGAAGGGCCACGGCGTTGGTGGCGCCGCGCAGCTTGAACGCTCCGGTCGGCTGGAGCCCTTCCGCCTTCACGGCCCACGGGACGCTGCCCTCCGGCGTCACGAACGGGACCACCGGCGTCCGCAGACAGGTGCCGGCGATCCTTTCGGCCGCGGCCCGGATGTCGTCGAGGCCGACCAGGGAGGATGCGATGCTCATGTCGCCAGCCTAGGGCGGCTCCTGGGCCTGCCGACGGTTCGGGCGCACCGGTACCCTGGCCGCATGGGCAAGGCGATTCCGGTCATCATCGTCGTGGCGTTCGCGGTGTACGCGCTGTTCGACGTCATCGCCACACCGCCGGACCGGGTCCGTTATCTCCCGAAGCCGCTCTGGGCGATCGTCGCGCTGGTGCCCGCCCTCGGAGTCGCGACGTGGCTCGTCTTCGGCAAGGTGCGCACCAAGCCTGCCGGCCCTCCGCGGCCCCAGCGCCCCATCGCGCGCGGCCCGGACGACGACCCCGACTTCCTCCGAGGCCTCTGAGCCCGGAGGCTACTTCGCGTACGAGTGGAGGCCGGGGAAGAAGAGGTTCACGCCGACGAAGTTGAACACGAACGTCGCGAACGCGATCAGGGCGAGGATCGCGGCGGCCCTGCCCTTCCAGCCCGCTGTGGCGCGGGCGTGGAGGTAGCCGGCGTAGGCCACCCAGGTGATGAACGCCCAGACCTCCTTCGGGTCCCACCCCCACGGACGACCCCACGCGTGCTCCGCCCAGATGGGCCCGGAGATCAGGGCCGCGAACGTCCAGACAGGGAACGAGAAGGCGGTCACGCGGTAGGCGAGCTGGTCCATCGCGGCGGCCTTGGGCAGCCGGCCGAGGTAGCCCTTGGCGCCACCCCTCGCGTCGGCGCGGGTGCGCAGCAGGTAGAGCACCGAGGCGCCGGCCCCGACGAGGAAGCCCGCGCCGGCGACCATCGCCGAGATGACGTGGATGACGAGCCAGTACGAGTCGAGAGCCGGCACGAGCGGACCGGCCGGCACGTACACCGTCATCGAAAGACCGAGCACGACCACCGAGAAGCCGAGGACGATCGGCGCCAGCCACTGGACCTGCATGAGGACGACCATCACGAGGTAGCCGGCGAGGACGACGGCGATCCCGGTGGTCGCGAACTCGTACATGTTGCCCCACGGGACCCGCTCGGCCGCCAGACCGCGCCCGACGACGCCGGCGAGGAGCACGAGGAAGCCGAGGACGGTCAGCGAGAGCGCCACACGGCCGAAGAGGTCGGAGCGTTCCTCGGCGGTCTCGGCCGCGGCGGCGGTCGTCGCCGTGGTCGTCGCGCCAGAGGCGTCCGACGACCCAGCACCCGACCCAGCCCCCGAGATCGCCGCGCCCGCGAGCGCGGGCTCGGCGGCGCGGGCCGAGCGTTCGGCCCGGACGGCCTTCGAGCCGAACGCCCACTGCGCGACCGACGCCAGCCACGCCAGCGCCAGCACCGCGGTCGCCGACGCGATCGCGGCGTTGGAGAAGTTGGCCCAGTCCTCGAGTGTCATCCCTCGTCCTCGCTCGTACGGCGCGATCCTGTCGCGCCCACCGCGGCGTCATCGGTCTCCGACGCCGCGTCGTAGTCCTTGCCAGTATGCCCCGTGCGCTCGACGAGCCGCTCCCTGAGGTCGTCGACGGTCTGCGCGACGTCGCTGCGAGGGACGCGGTCCAGCGCGGCGACCTCGACCACGGTCACGCCGTCCTCGCGTCGACGAGCGCGGACCCACGTCCGTCGCGGCCGGATCGTCAGCGACAGGATCAGACCCATCACGCCGACCGAGACGCCCCACAGCGGAACCATCACGCCGGGCTGGGCGCTGAACTGGAAGCGGACGAACTGCCGGAGCTCCACGAACTCGACCGTCCCTGCGCCGTCCGGGAGCGAGACGCTCTGGCCCGGCCCGAGCATGATCCGCAACGGCTCCCCGTCGTCACCGGTGAACTGCGTGAGGTTGTCCTTGTCCAAGATGTAGACCGACTGGGTCTCGCCGTCGTCCAGCCCGAGGTCGCCGTAGTAGGCGAACAGTCCGAGCAACGGGTTCGCGGCGGCCGGGTGCGCCGAGACCGGGATGTCGTCGTCACCGGTCGAGACGGCGGTGGGGAGGAAGAAGCCCTGGAAGCCGAGCTGCTGGGGTCGCGCGTCGGCGACCTTCACCACGCCGTTGGACGTGTAGCTCGGGTCGGAGGGAAGGAACGGCACCGCGTCCTCGAACACGACGCGACCGTTGCCGTCCTTCACCCGGATCACCGGGGCATATCCCTGGCCCACGAGGTAGACCGACGCACCGTCGACCCGCAGCGGATGGTTGACCTTCAGCTCGTACGGACGCGGCTCGTCACCAGGGCGGTCGGTGACGGTCCCGGTCGCGACGAAGTCGCGTGGCGCCCCGCGCTGCGGTCCGTCGGTCTCGAACGTCGCGTCGAAGTCGTCGAGCGTCAGCGAGAAGGGCGGCAGGTCGTCGGTGTCGAACAGGCCCCCGGAGGTGAACTCGTCGAACTGGGTGAGCGTGTTGGAGAAGCCGCTGCCCTCGGTGACGATGGCGTTGCCGCGATAGCCGAGCAGGCTCATCGACGCCACGCCGACCAGCACGACCACGAGGCTGACATGGAAGACGAGGTTGCCGAGCTCGCGCAGGTAGCCGGTCTCCGCACGGACCTCGCCCTCGACGACGTCCCCGGAGGCGTCGGCGTCGGTGACCGTGTCCTTGCGGGCGCGACCGAGGGCCCCCCGGGCGGCGGCCAGGACCGTCTCGACGTCGGCGGTCGTCTCGTACGTCGCCGACGCCGGGAGCCGGGAGAAGTTCTTGGGGGCACGCGGCGGACGGGCCCGCAGCGCGGAGGCATACACGCCCACGCGCGGGATGATGCAGCCCACCAGCGACACCATCAGCAGGATGTAGATCGCGCTGAACCAGACCGACGTGTAGACGTGGAAGGCCCCCAGCGTGTCGAGCACAGGCGCCAGGTCGGGGTGACGCTCGAAGTAGGCCTGGACGGCGCGGGCGTCGACCGACCGCTGCGGCACGATCGAGCCCGGGACCGCCGCGAGCGCGAGCAGGAGCAGGAGGAACAGCGCCGTACGCATCGACGTCAGCTGTCGCCACGCCCACCGGGCCGTCTCCACGAACGAGAGCGCCGGTGCAGCGCCTCCACGGCCCTTCTTGGTCGGAGCCCGTCGATCGTCTGCCATCACACCACCGGCCTGAAGCTGCCGACCCACGAGGTCAGCTCGGTCATCAGCTGCCCCCACAGCCCTGTCACGAGGAGCACGCCGACGACGACGAGCAACCCTCCACCCACGAGGGAGATCACCCGCTGGTGCCTGCGCACCCAGGAGGTCGCCCGCGCGAAGCGGCTGAACGCCACCGCCGCCAGCAGGAACGGGATGCCCAGCCCGAGGCAGTACACGAAAGTGAGGAACGCGCCACGACCCGCCGTGCCCTCGCCGTAGGCGAGGGTGAGCACCGCGCCCAGCGCGGGCCCGATGCACGGCGTCCACCCGATCGCGAACAGCACCCCGAGCAGCGGGGCGACCGCGAGGCCGACCGACGGCACGGCGTGGATCCGGACGTCACGCTGGAGCCACGGGACGAAGCCCATGAAGCCCAGGCCCAAGACGATGACGACGACTCCCATCACGATCGCGATCGGCCGCTCGTACTCCCTGAGCTCGTAGCCGATCGAGCCGAAGAGCACCCCGTAGGAGACGAAGACGGCGCTGAAGCCGAGCACGAAGAGGACCGCGCCGGCGAGCAGTCTCCCGCGCTGCCTGGCCGACTTGCCGTCTGCCGCCACCTCGGCCGCGGTCATCCCCGAGACGTAGGAGAGATAACCCGGGAGCAACGGCACGACGCACGGCGAGAAGAAGGACACGAGCCCTGCCAGGAGCGCGACGGCCGTGGCGACCAGCAGCGATCCGGACATGACGGCGTCTGAGGCCCATCCACCCATCAGACCGCTCCCGCTTCCTCGATGAGACCCCGCAGCGTCGACTCCGTGATCGAGCCGAGGATGCGGGCCGAGACGGTCCCGTCCGGCGCGATCACCCAGGTCGTCGGGACCGCCATCGACGGGAGGCTGTCGCGGAAGCCGAGCACGGCCTGACCGGTGCGGTCGAAGATCGAGGGGTAGCCGATGTCGAAGTTCTCGTCGTAGGCCAGCGCGGCCGCGCGGGAGTCGCGGATATTGATGCCCAGGAACTGCACGTCGTCACCGGTCTCGGCGTCGAGCGCGGCGAACGCGGGCGCCTCGACCCGGCAGTCGGCGCACCACGAGCCCCAGACGTTCACGACGACTGTCTTGCCGGCGAAGTCGGACAGCGCGATCGGGTCGCCCTCGAGGGTCTCCCCGGACAGCTCCGGGGCCGGCTCGCGCTCGGCCGGCTTCGGCACGGTGATGCTGCCGTCGCCGGCCACGAAGCCACCCGTCGTCTCGTCTGCCTGCGTCGACGACGAGCAGCCGGCGAGCAGCGCCACCGCGGCGACGGAGGCGAGCAGTCGCGCAGCGAGAGGACGGATGGCGTGGGAGGTCATGCGCCGCCGACGAACTTCTTGCGCAGCTTGGCGGGGATGAGGTCACCGGCCGGCTCGTTGTAGGCGACCGCCACCGGCACGTCGCCCTCGTAGGTCACCGAGGTGACACTCGCGAGGGAGCACTGGCGTCGGCGGGGGTCGTGGAGGTAGCGGCGTCGCTCGACGGTCAGCCGTGAGACCCAGATCGGCAGCTGGTGCGAGACGATCACGGCCTCGTGCCCGCGCGCCGCGTCCCGTGCGTCCGCCATCGCGGCGAGCATCCGGGCGGCGATCTGCGTGTACGGCTCGCCCCAGGACGGCTTCGAGGGGTTGCGCAACATCCACCACGTGACGGGGTGCCGGAGGGACCCGTCACCGACGCCGAACGTCTTGCCCTCGAACCGGTTGCCCGCCTCGATGACACGCGGATCGGTGGTCACCTCGAGGCCCAGCGTCGCGGCGATGGGCTGCATCGTCTCCTGCGCGCGCTCGAGGGGCGAGGCCACCAGGTGCGTGACGTCGCCACCGTCGAAGTACTCCGCGCCCCGCTCGGCCATCTGGCGGCCAAGGTCGGAGAGGTGGTAGTCGGGGAGGCGTCCGTAGAGGACACCAGCGGGGTTGTGCACCTCGCCGTGCCGCATCAGGTGGACGATGGTGCGGTCCTGGGTCGTCATGGGGTCATTCTCGCGGGTCGTTCGAGGATTGCGGTGGGGTGGTCGCCCAGCAGGGCCGAGAAGGCACGCCGGTCAGGCCCGGAGCGCCTCGGCGGCAGCCTGGGCCGCCGGCACGAGAGCCCGCTCGACGGTGTCGAGGGCATCGTCGTCGAGGGCGTGGGAGACGAACCACGCCTCGAACGCGCTCGGCGGCAGGTAGACGCCGTTGTCGAGCATCGCGTGGAAGAACGCCCGGTACGCCGGCTGGCTCTGCGCCTGCGCGTCGGCGAAGTCGACGACGGCGTCCGTACGGCCGAGGAAGGCGCTGAAGAGGTTGCCCGCGGCCTGGACGACATGAGGCACACCGGCCGCGTCGAGGGCCTTGTCCACCAACCCCTGGAGGGTGGTCGAGACGGCGTCGAGGTGGGCGTACACGTCGTCGGTGGCCAGGCGCAGCGTCGTGAGGCCGGCCGTCGTGGCCACCGGGTTCCCCGAGAGGGTGCCCGCCTGGTAGACCGGACCCTCCGGTGCGAGCTGTCGCATGATCTCCTCGCGCCCACCGAACGCCGCCGCCGGGAACCCACCACCCATGACCTTGCCGAACGTCATCAGGTCGGGGGCCCACCCTTCGTGGGCACCGTCCAGACCCCAGTGCCCGCTGCGGCTGACCCGGAAGCCGGTCATGACCTCGTCGGAGACGAACAGGGCGCCGTGGGACCGGCAGGTCTCGGCGAGGAACGCGTTGAAGCCGGGAAGCGGCGGGACGGCGCCCATGTTGCCGGGCGCAGCCTCGGTGATGACGCAGGCGATCTGCGCGCCGTGCTCGGCGAAGGCCGCCGCGACGGCCTCGCGGTCGTTGTAGGGCAGCACGATCGTCTGTGCGGTCGACGCCGTGGGGATGCCAGGCGTGCCCGGGAGCCCGAACGTGACGACGCCCGAGCCCGCCTCGACCAGCAGCGCGTCGACGTGGCCGTGGTAGCAGCCGGCGAACTTCACGATCAGGTCGCGGCCGGTCCAGCCGCGGGCCAGCCGGATCGCCGACATGGTGGCTTCGGTGCCCGAGGACACCATGCGCACCAGGTCGACCGGGGTACGAGCGACGATCTCCTCGGCCAGGGCGACCTCCGGCTCGCTCGGCGTGCCGAAGGAGGTCCCACGACTCGCCGCGTCGCGGACGGCCTCGATGACCTCTGGGCGCGCGTGGCCCAGGAGCATCGGCCCCCAGGAGGCCACCAGGTCGACGTAGGTGTTGCCGTCGACGTCGGTGAGGATCGCGCCGCGACCCTCGCGCATGAAGCGGGGCGTGCCCCCGACAGCGCGGAAGGCGCGGACCGGGGAGTTCACTCCACCCGGCGACACGGCACG
>NZ_JARBCJ010000076.1:0-14360 GCF_028803055.1 Mumia sp. | reverse complement strand
AGCGGGGTGACGGCGATGCCGTCGAGCGTGCGGGTCGTCAGTGCCTCCCACACCGCGGCGTCGGGCTGGTCGTCCGACAGCCGTCGGGCCTTGCGGAGCACAGCCGCCGCGGCCTTCTCCCACGCTTCGCGGGAGGAGACCGCGCCGCCGCTCAACGACAACTCGCTCATGCTGCGCATCGTACGGATGACGCCGGTGTTACAGCCACCCGCCGGGCGTTGGTGTGACGCACCGCACCCTCGCGGGGCGGGCGGGTCAGATCGTCCGCTTGACCTTCCAGATGCCGACCCACAGGCCGACCGCGCACGTCGCGAGCGCGGCGAGCAGGCCCCACGCGACGGTCGAGTCCCACATCGTGCCGGCGAAGAGCGCGCGCTCGGCGTCGACGATGTAGGTCAACGGGTTGAACTTCGAGACGACCCGCATCCACTCCGGCCCCGCCTCCAGCGGCAGCATCATGCCCGCCAGGAGCAGCAGCGGAAAGATCAGCGACTGCTGAACGCCCCAGAACACCCACTCCCGATTCTTCGAGGCCAGCCCCAGCGCGTACGACAGGGAGCCCAGCCCGATTCCGAAGATGCCCAGGATGAGCAGCCCGAGCAACACGTGCGCCGGATAGAACGCCAGCCCGAACGGGATCGCCACCACCGTGATCAGCAGCGCCTGCACGACCAGCGGCGCGAACTCCTTGAGGGCGCGCCCGACCAGGATCGACGAGCGGTCGAGCGGTGTCGCGAGGATCCGCTCGTACGCTCCGGTCATCAGCTCGTAGAGCAGGTTGCCGCCGACCATGCCGGTCCCGAAGACCGCGATCATCACGAGCACCCCGGGCAGGAACCACTGCAGCGCCGACTCGCCGTCGATCGCCGCGTCCCCCAGCATCCCGTCGAGCAGGGGACCGAAGAGACCGAGGAAGACCAGCGGCTGCAGCAGCGAGAAGATCAGCGTGAACGGGTCGCGCAACGTCACGAGGATCTCTCGGACGAAGACCGCGGCGGTGTCGTGGAGCCACTTCGCCGAGCGCGACCGCTCCGGCAACGGGCTCGCGACCTGGACGTGGGTCTGGATCGTGGTGGTCATGCTGCCTCCTCGCGCAGGCTCCGGCCGGTCAGGTTGAGGAAGACGTCGTCGAGCGACGCCTGCTTGACGTCCGCCGACCCCACGGTCACGCCCACCGCCTCGAGCGAGCGCAGGACGGTCGGCACGAGATCCGGCCCGTGGTTGGTCGACAGGACGAGCCGGACGGACCCGTCGTCCTCGTGGTGGTCCTCGACGCGGCTGATCTCGTCGGGGAGCACGGAGCGGGCCTTCTCCACGACGACGGCAGTGGTGTCGGCGCCTGGGACGAGCCCGAGCGTCACGACGTCGTCGGCGAAGTCGCGCTTGAGCGAGGTCGGGGTCGCGTCGGCGATCACCGTGCCGTGGTCGATGAGGACGATGCGCTCGGCCATCGAGTCGGCCTCGTCGAGGTAGTGGGTGGTCAGGAGCATCGTCATGGTGTTCTCGACCCGCAGGCGCATGATGTGCTCCCACAGGTTGGCCCGCGCGTGCGGGTCGAGCCCGGTGGTGGGCTCGTCGAGGAACAGCAGGCCCGGATGGTTCATCAGCCCCATGGCGACGTCGAGCCGTCGGCGCTGGCCCCCTGAGAGCGACAGCACCGTGCGCTTCTCCATCCCCGAGAGCTCGAGCGCCTCGAGCAGCTCGCCGGCCCGCCGCCGGGCCACGTCGGCCGGCACCGAATAGAAGCGTCCCTGGTTCTGGAGCTCGTCACCCACCCGGTACGAGTAGCCGCCGGCGTTGCCCTGACCGATGTAGCCGATGCGGGCTCGTACCTCGGCGGGGTCACGCACCACGTCATAGCCGGCGACGGTCGCAGTGCCGGCTGTCGGTCGGAGCAGCGACGTGAGCATCCGCAGGGTGGTCGACTTGCCTGCGCCGTTGGGACCGAGGAAGGCGACCAGCTCCCCGTCCGCGACGTCGAGGTCGACGTCCTTGACGGCCTCGACGACCTCCTTCTTCCGTGTGAAGGTCTTCGTGAGACCTCGTGCAGAGACCATACTTGTCGTACGGCGTACTGAATCTGTCATGCGAGCAACGGTACGCTGTACGATAAAGTCCGGCAAGGCCTTTTCCAGGAGACTTGATGACCGACACAGATCCCCCACGGCACCGCTACGCCGCACTGTGGGAGTCCCCCGTCGCGTCGACTCGAGGCCGTCCGGCGAGGGTGAGCCGCCCCCAGGTCGTGGACGCCGCTGTCGCGATCGCGGACGCCCAGGGCCTGGACGCGGTCTCGATGCGGTCGGTCGCCCGGTCCCTCGGTGTCGGGGCGATGACGCTGTACTCGCACGTGCCCGGTCGCGACGAGCTCCTCGACGCGATGGTCGACCGGGCCTACGCCGACGTCGACCTGCCCGAGCCGGGCCTGCCGTGGCGTCCGGCGCTCGAGCGCTATGCGCGCGGCTACTGGCAGCTGCTGCGCCGGCACCCGTGGCTGCTCGACGTCAACCGGTGGCGTCTCCCCCTGGCACCACACGTCTTCGCGTTCGACGAGGCGGGCTACCAGATCCTCATCGACACCGGGCTCACAGCCAGCCAGGTGATCGACACGATCGGCATCGTGCACGACACGGTCGTCGGGTCGGCCCGCGCTGCTGCGGCCGAGGACGCCGACCGGCGCAGCCAAGGCACCGACTACGCCGCCTACTGGGCGTCCACGAGCGACTTCTGGGAGGAGACCTTCGACCCGTCCAGGTTCCCGGCGATGACGAGGCTCTGGAGCGTGGGGGCCTTCGAGAACGCCGCCACCCCGTTCGACCCCCACATCAAGGGCCTGCTCGACACGCTCGAGCTGCTCATCGACCGTGCACAGGCCGAGGGCGGCAGCCCGATCCCGTCGTTCGAGGAGTGCATGGCGCGCTACACCGCAGCTCTCGACGAGCAGCGGGAGGCAGGTCAGGCCTGACCGTCGAGCACCTCCCGCAGCGCCTTGGCGAAGTCGTCGGGCTGGCCGGTCATCCCGTACTCACCGCCGAGGAAGCCCGCGTGGTCACCCGGGAACACGGTGACCGAGGTGCCGAGCAGGTCGGCCAGGGCGTACGTCGCGCGCGACGCCAGCTGCTCGGCCGACTCCGCCCCGGCGACCAGCACGATGCGCGACAGGACCTCGCGCAGCGCATCGACGTCGGGAGAGAAGTGCGTGCAGGACACGAGGTTCTGGGCGAGCAGGACGTCGTCGCGCGATCCGTCGTCCTCGACCGGCAGCCCGAACGCGGACGGCTCCGGCGCGGGCGCCTCGACGAAACCCTCAGGGACCGGCCCCTGGTGGGAGACGAGCATGATGAAGCGCACCATCGCGGGTCCGAGACCGTCCTCCAGGTAGGTCCGTCGGATGCCGGTGGTTGCCGCGAGCGCCTGGTCCCGATCCGGCAGCAGCTGGGCCAAGGGCGGCTCGTGCGCCACCAAGGTCCGGATGAGGTCGGGATGCTCGGCCACGAGCGCGAGGGCGTTGACCGCCCCGCCGCTGGTGGCGAACACGTCGACCGGTCCCCCGCCCGTCGCCTCGATGAGTCGGATGAGGTCGTCGGCGTGCTCCGCGGGGGTCGACTCGCTCGCTCCGTCGGTCCGGACGCTGCGCTCGGCGCCACGGGGGTCGTAGGTGACGACCGTCCGGTCGGAGAAGTGGCCCGCGAGCGTACCGAACCCCGACGCGGCCATCGGGGACCCGATGACGAGCAGCGGCGGAACGGAGGCGGAGGGCTGCGGACGGACGTCGTAGGCGATCTCGGCGCCGGGCACGGTCAGTCGGTGGGTGTGAGGCTCGGTCATAGCGGCTCCTCGATCGGTGCTTTGAGGGGGTTGACCGTGCGCCACCACCGAACTCATCCCTGCTCGCCGAGCAGCCATCCGTTCTCCACCGCGATCCGCACCGCCTCGGCACGTGTCCGCGCCGACGTCTTGCCGATCGCGCTCGACAGATGATTGCGGACGGTCCCCTCGGAGAGGGCGAGCACGCGAGCGATGTCAGCCACGGTGCCACCGTCACGTGCCTCCCGGAGAACGTCCGCCTCCCGCTCGGTGAGCGGCGACTCCCCGGACGCCAACGAGTCGGCCGCGAGCGCCGGGTCGACGACCCGCAGACCGCCGTGCACGCGGCGCACCGCGTCCGCGAGCTGCCGAGCGGGCGTGTCCTTCACGACGAACCCCGACGCGCCGGCGGCGAGGGCCCGGCGCAGATATCCCGGGCGCCCGAACGTGGTCACCATGAGGACGCGGCACCCTGGCACGGCCTGGCGCAGCGCCGCGGCCGCCGCGACTCCGTCCATGCCCGGCATCTCCACGTCGAGCAGCGCGACGTCGACCTGGTGCTGCATCGCCGCCGCCACAACCTGCGTACCGTCGGCGACCTCGGCCACGACCGTGAGGTCCGGCTCGAGGTCGAGCAGTGCGGCGAGCGCCCCGCGGACGAGTGCCTGGTCGTCGGCGAGCAGGACCCTGATGGGCTCGGTCACGAGACCGCCTCCTGCTCTGGCGCCGCAGCAGGGACCACGATCGCGACCGAGGTCCCGGCACCGTGGAGGCCAGGCCCGACGACGAGAGTGGCGCCGGCGTCTTTCGCCCGCTGCCGCAGGCCGTGCAGGCCCATCCCGTCCGTGCGGCCCTCGACCAGCCCGCGTCCGTCGTCGGCGACCGAGACACCCTCGGCTCCGAGGCGTACGACGCACCGCGTCGCAGCGCTGTGGCGGATCACGTTGGTGACGCCTTCTCGGACGGTCCAGGCGAACAGCCCGCGCCAGGCCGTCGGCACGTCGTCGGCCACCGTGGGCAGATCGGCTTCGATCCCTGCCGACACCAGCGCCGACCGTGCGGCAGCGATCTCGGCAGGAAGCGAGGCACCCCGGACATCTCGGACCGTCGAACGCACGTCGGAGAGAGCGTCACGCGTGAGGCTGCGGACGTCGGCCAGCTCGGCGCGTGCGCGTTCCGGATCCAGGTCGAGCATCCGTTCCGCGAGCTCTGCCTTCACGGCGATGACGGTGAGCGAATGGCCGAGGATGTCGTGAAGATCGCGCGCGATCCGTGAGCGCTCTTCTTCCAGCCGCGCATCGCTGAGCTCGCGCTCGGTGGCCAGGAGGGCCCGCTGCCGACCGACCGCCGCACGGAGGAAGAAGACCGCCACCGACGCGAGGATCAGCGCAAAACCGTTGCCTCGGTCGGACCAGCCCGGCACGACACGCGCCGAGACCTCGACGATCGCGAGCAGGACGGCGACCCATCCCCACGCCCAGCGCGGCGACAGGGTGCTCATCGCCGCGGCCGCCACGAACACGAGCGCGGTCAAGGCGCGGTCACCCGCGCCGGGCACCATCAACGCCGTGCACAGGAGAAGCGTCGCGAGCCAGGGCCAGAGCTCCCAGCGGGGCCCACGCGTCTCGAGGTCGACGAACCGTCGGTTGCGTCCGACGACGCCGAGGTAGGCGGCGACGAACACCGCCACGGCCGCCAGGCCGAGGAGGCGCTCCCAGCCGTCGGCCCTCAGGAGGGCGGCGACCGGGGACCAGAGGTAGACCAGCCACACCCCGGCGGCGGCGTGCCGCCACCTCGGCGGCCCCGGGACCGGATCACCTTGCGAGGCCTGTGGTCGCGTCACACCGCCCAGCGTATTCACACCCGGGCCGTGTCCTTCCGGAACCGCCACACCGCGCCGGCGACGAACACCGACGTCCAGGCCACCACGTTGAGCGCCGCAGGCCAGAGAGAGCCGCTGTCACCGAGCGGTGCCCGGACGATCTCTGCCGCCCCGTAGACCGGAGTGACTCTCGCAACGGTGGCGAACAGGTCGCCGAGCTGGTCGGCGGGGACGAACAGGCCACCGGCGAACGCGAGCAGCGCCAGCACGGGGCCCACGATCTGCATCACGTTCTCGGTCGGCAGGAGGTAGCCCACGAACAGCCCGAACGCGGCGAACACCAGCGAGCACAACCAGGCCAGCGCCGCGCAGGCGAGCGTGCGGTCCCACGGCAGCGTCGCCCCCGCCAGCCGCCCGACGACGTTGACCACCACGACAGACACACCGCCGAGGACCATGGCCACGCAGACCTTGACCGCGACGTACGCCAGCGGGTTGAGCGGCGTCACCCGCAGCTGTCGGCTCCAACCGAGGGCACGCTCGGTCGCGACCACCGCTCCGGTGCTGGTCGTCGCGACCATCGCGCCGTACAGCGCGAGGCTCACCATCACGTACGCGGTCACGTTGCCCGCCCCCGCCGTCCCCTCCCGGTAGCTGCTGCTGGTGCCGAAGAGGAGGAAGAACACAGCCGGCAGGACGAGGGTGAAGATCACGGTCCGCTTGTTGCGCAGCAGCCTCCGCAGCTCGAGGCGGAGGAAGGTGACAGAGAACCCACCCAGGGGAGGGACACGTCGTTCGAGCGAGGTGGCGGTCATGCGAAGGCTCCTTCGGTCGCCGGGGTCGAGGTCTGACCTTGGTCGGAGGTGAGGGCGAGGAACGCGTCCTCGAGGTTGTGGGAGGTGATCTCCACGTCCCGTGCCGCTGTGCTGGTGAGCAGATAGCGGGCGACCGCGTCGCTGTCCGCCGCGCGGACCGACACGGCGTCGCCGCGGACGTCGATGGACTCGACGCCGGGGATCTGCGCCAGCACCGCGGGGTCGACAGCGGGCAGCGTCGCCCGGACCAGACGGCCCGAGGCGAGTGCCTTGATCTCGGACGGAGTGCCGTCGGCGACGATCCGCCCGCGCCGCACCAGCACGATCCGATCGGCGTACGCGTCGGCCTCCTCGAGGTAGTGGGTCGCGAAGATGGTCGTCCGCCCCCGGACCGCGTCGGCGCGGATCGCGTCCCAGAAGTCCCGGCGCCCTTCGACGTCCATCCCGGCCGTCGGCTCGTCGAGGACGAGCAGGTCGGGGTCGGGCAGGAGCGCCAGCGCGAAGCGGAGCCGCTGCTGCTGCCCTCCCGAGCACCGCCCGACCAGGCGACCGGTGACGTCGGCTATCCCGGCGCGCTCGACGACCTCGCCGACCGGTCGGGAGCCCGGGTGAAGGCTCGCGACGAGCTCGACGGTCTCGCCGACGGTGAAGTCCTTCAGCAGACCACCGGTCTGCATCACCGCGGACACGGCGCCTCGCGCGACAGCGGCCCTCGGGGTCGCCCCGTGCACGCGCACGGTGCCCGCGTCCGGGTCGGACAGGCCGAGCATCATGTCGACGGTGGTCGTCTTGCCGGCTCCGTTGGGGCCGAGGAACGCCACCACCTCGCCTGGGCGTACGACGAGCGAGAGGTGGTCCACGGCGGTGACGTCCCCGCCAGGGGCGCGGAACGTCTTGACGACGTCGTCCAGGAGCACCGCAGGGGTGCTGTCGGGATCTTGGGTCTTGGTCATGTCGTCGATCGTCGTCCGGGACGGCCACGTACCCGTACGCCGAACGTCACGACCTTGCCCTGACATCTGTCACGTGCACCCGGGAGAATGAGCACGTGCAGATCCCGAAGAAGCTCCGCCCCTCCGACGGCCGATTCGGCTCCGGTCCCTCCAAGGTTCCTCACGAGGCCATGCAGGCACTCGCCTCCTCCCCGGTGATCGGGACGTCGCACCGGCAGGCGCCGGTCCGCGAGCTGGTCGGGTCTGTCCGCGCCCAGATGCGGGCGCTTTTCTCGCTGCCCGACGACTACGAGGTCGTGCTCGGCATCGGCGGCTCGACGGCGTTCTTCGACGCCGCGACGTTCGGCCTCGTGCGTGAGCGCAGCCAGCACCTGTCGTTCGGCGAGTTCGGTGCGAAGTTCGCGACCGCGACGACCCGCGCGCCTTTCCTCGGCTCCCCGACGGTGATCGAGAGCGAGCCCGGCTCGCACCCCGTCCCGTCCGCCGAGAGCGGCGTGGACGTCTATGCGTGGGCGCACAACGAGACGTCGACCGGTGTCACCGCGCCCGTACGGCGTGTCGAGGGCGCCGACAGCGACGCGCTGGTGGTGATCGACGGGACCTCGGCGGCCGGAGCGCTGCCGCTCGACGTCACCCAGAGCGACGTCTACTTCTTCGCCCCGCAGAAGGCGCTCGCCTCCGACGCCGGGCTGTGGTTCGCACTGATGTCACCCGCAGCCCTTGCGAGGGTCGAGGAGATCGCTGGCTCCGGCCGTTGGATCCCCGCCTTCCTCGACCTCTCCAAGGCGGTGGAGAGCTCGCGCAAGGACCAGACCTACAACACCCCGCCGCTCGCATCGCTGTTCTGGACCGACCACCAGCTGAGCTGGATCCTCGCCAACGGAGGGCTTCCCTGGTCGGTGGCTCGTTGCGAGGACTCCTCGTCGCGGCTGTACGGGTGGGCCGAGCAGTCGTCGTACGCGACGCCGTTCGTCTCCGATCCCGGCAAGCAGTCCGCGACGGTCGTCACGATCGACCTCGAGGGCGTGGACGCCGCTGCGGTCTGCGCGGCGCTGCGCGACAACGACATCGTCGACGTCGAGGGCTATCGCGGCCTCGGGCGCAACCAGCTCCGGATCGCGACGTTCCCTGCGATCGAGCCCGACGACATCTCGCTGCTCACCCAGAGCATCGACTACGTGGTCGAGAACCTCGACGACTAGTCGAGGTCGAAGACCCCGCTCGCCGGCGCGAGCATCGCCGCGCGCTGGTCCTCGGGGAGGGTGATCCGCGTGATCGGCGACGGCAGGCCTTCGCTGCCGACGATGACGGACGTGCCGTCGGGCGCTGCGGCCAGCGACTCGCTCTGACGGGTCTCGGGGATGGCTGCCGACCACGTCTGCTTCCACGTCCGGGCGTCGAGGACGTGCACGCCCGTGTAGGTCCTCAGGATGACCCGGGCACCGTCGGGAAGGTAGTCGCCGTCGGTGACCATGGCTGGGATCTCGGCCTCGGCGACCGGCTCGGCCTCGTTGACACCGGTCGTGCGCAGGGTGCTGGGAAGGCGGTAGACCTGGCCCCCGAGGAGGCCCTTGGACACGATGTACATGCCGTCGCCGGTGGGGTCGGAGAGCAGCGCCTCGGCGTCGGTGTTGCCGTCGGCGTAGCGGACGCGGTAGCGGGTCGGCTTGGTCTGCTTGGTGCCGATGACCGGCTCGTCCAGCGCGTAGAGCGACACGGTCGAGCGGACAGCGTCGTTGTCGCCGATGTCGGCCACCCACAACGTGCCGTCACGGTCGATGGTGAGCGCCTCCGGGTCCACGAGCCGGTGTCCGACCAGGCGGGTGGCGCCGACCACCTCGCCGGTCGAGACCTCGATTGCGAAGACCGTCGGCTCGTGGCCCGAGTCGTTAATCGTGTAGGCGAGGGCGGGGTCGCGCTTGCTGAAGACCAACGCGCTCGACTCCGGGATGCGTGCATCGGTGACCGTGCTGAGCCGGTCGACCACGGGATCGCCCTCCGCGGCGCGTGCCTCTCGCGCGAGCGCCGTGACGACCACGATGACGAGCAGGATCACGAGAAGGCCGGGGATGAGGGCCCTGCGGTGTCGCGGATTCATGGACTCCGGGTCACTCCTGCTCGTTGTCGGCGCTGCCCCCGACGGACGAGATTAGCCCCTCGTCCCGTCCGGCGTACAGGCGCGCCGCCTGCACCGGTGGAGAACTAGTCGCCCGACTCCGCAAAACGGCCTGCCAGCTCGTCGAGCAGCTCCTTGCGGCCGTCGAGGGCGAGCGCGGACGCGGTGCCTCGACCCCACAGCCAGAGGTAGAGGTCGTGCGGGCTCCCCTCGATCGTGAGGTCGGCCTCCCCCTCGTCCCCCTGGACCACGACGACCGGCCTCGCCGACAGGTCGAGCGTCCATGCCCTCCCGCCGGAACGGATCCGTACGACGGCGTCGACCGGGTAGGGGGTCTCGTCCCGACCGTCCCACCACGGGCCTCCGACGATGATGGTGAGGAACTCGTCGATGCCGTCGAGCGCCACCTCGTCCTCGATGGGCGTGACCTGCGTCCCGGCCGCCTGCTCGGCGTCGACCCGGTGCACCGTGCCCTCGAGCGCCATCCGGCGGAACCAGAAGCCGTTGGACTGGTCGGAAGGGTTCCAGGTGTAGCGGACCTGACGAGGCCCTCGCTGCTGGAGCTCGGCGAGCAGGGTCGCCGACTCCTCGGCCAGCAGGCGGCGGACGTCGGAGGTGTCTCTGTCGTCGACAGGCCACGGGGGCTCGCTCGCACTGCGGATCGACTCGACCTTGTGCCGGAAGACGAGGGCCACGTGCTCGAGCAGGTCACGCACCGTCCAGCCGGGACAGTTGGGGACCGCCGCGTCGAGGTCGGCAGCGGCCTCGAGCATGCGGTCCACCTCGGTACGGATCACCGTGAGATAGAGATCCCACGGGAGCCGGTTCTCGACGTCTGTCGACACCATGCCCTCCAGGGTGCCACGCGCACCGAGCGGCACCAGGGTTTCGTGCGCCATGGTCATGCGTCGGACCGCGCGCGGGAACGCTGCTCGAGCGGCCGCTCGACCGGCCGGGACGACTCGGACGGCTCGGGGGCGGACTCCCCCGCGTCGAGCCGGTCGGTCTGGTCCAGAGCCCCAGCAGCGTCGGCTCTCCGGTCCGCGGCGGCCGCAGCGCGGGGGTCGCGCGGGACCACCCTGATCCGCGGACGCTGTCGAAGGTCGACCTGCAGGTGCATGCCCGCCCGCAGGAGGTAGAACGCCGTGGCGGACAGGATCCCGACCGCGGCGACGAGGCCGCCGAGGATCAGCGTCCAACGGGCCCCGAAGGTGTCACCGATCCATCCGATCACGGGTGCTCCGAACGGAGTGCCGCCCATGAACACCATCAGGTAGAGAGCCGCCACCCGCCCGCGCATCTGGGGCGTCACGGTGAGCTGGATGTAGGCGTTGGCGGCCGTCACCATCGTCAGGGCGCTCAACCCGAGCAGCGGGAGGATGACGGCGAAGGCGAGATAGGTCGGCATCAGGCCGGCCGCGATCTCGACCACCACGAAGGAGAGGGCCGCACCGACGACCAGGCGCCGGGTCGGCAGCTCCCGGCGGGCAGCGACGAGCGCCCCGGCGAGGGAGCCGATCGCCATGATCGACCCGAGGATCCCATACTCGGTGGCGCCCTTGTCGAACACCTCGGTCGCCATCAGCGCCGACGTCATCTGGAAGTTCATCCCGAACGTGCCGACGAAGAAGACCGTCGTCAGGATGAGGACGAGGTCAGGGCGGGAGCGTACGTAGCCGACTCCTGCGCGGACCGCTCCCCTCCCGCGCGGGGAGGGTGTGGCTGGCCGCAGGTCGTGGACGCGCAGGGCCGCCAGGGAGAGGAAGACCGCGGCATAGCTCACGGCGTTCAGGAGGATGACCCATCCGGTGGCCACGACGCCCGAGCCGAGCGCGGCGATCATCACGCCGGCCACCGCCGGGCCGATCATCCGCCCCGAGTTGAACGAGGCGCTGTTGAGACCGACGGCGTTGGCGAGGTCGTCCCTGCCGACCATCTCCACGACGAACGACTGACGCGCGGGTGCGTCGAAGGCCGTCCCGACGCCGAAGAGGAACGCGAGGACGTAGACGTGCCACGCCTGGGCGACGCCGGTGATGGCAAGCACACCCAGGACGGCTGCGGGCACGGCCATCGCGATCTGCGTGACCATGAGGACGCGACGCTTGGGGAAGCGGTCGGCGACGACTCCCGCGACCGGGGAGAAGAGGAGTGCGGGGAGCAGCTGAAGACCGGTCGTGATGCCGAGGGCCGTACCGCTCCCGGTGAGCGCGAGCACGAGCCAGTCCTGGGCGACGCGCTGCATCCACGTCCCGATGTTGGAGACGAGCCCTCCGGTGGCGTAGACCCGGTAGTTACGGACGGACAGCGAGCGGAAGGTGGGGCTCACTCACTCACCACCAGCTTCTCGAGAAGCGCGGTGGCGTCACGGAGCAGCGCGCGCTCCTGGGTGGGCAGGGCGGCGAGACGGGACGCGAGCCAGGAGTCGCGGCGGGCACGCTCGGTGTCCACGACGGCGGCGCCCTCGTCGCTGATCGTGACGACGACCTGGCGGCGGTCGGACGGGTTGGCGGCTCGGGCGACCAGGCCCTTGTCGAACAGGCAGTTGAGCGTACGGGTGACCGAGGGCGGCTGGACGCGCTCGAGCGCGGCGATGGCTCCTGGTGTCAACGGCCCGTGGTTGCGCAGCACCCCGAGCACGCTCATCTGGTTGGGCGTCAGGTCGGAGTGGCGCTCCTGCCGGAGCCGACGGTTGAGACGAGCCACCGACGTCGCGAGCTTCTGGGCATCAGTGGGCATACGACCAGGATAGGTCGTTGCCATTGTTAATTAAAGCCGTTAAGGATGTCGTGCGTCACCCCGGGCGGCGGGCGCGCCACGGCCCACCGCCCGGGATGGTCGAGATCAGCTGATCCAACCCGTGATCGGGTCGATCGCGAAGTAGAGCACGAACAACGCCGCCACGATCCACATCAGCACGTGGACGTCACGAGCCTTGCCGCGCACCGCCTTGATGAGCACGTACGTCACGAAGCCGGCACCGATGCCCGCGCTGATCGAGTAGGTGAACGGCATGAGGGCGATGGTGAGGAACGCGGGGATCGCGAGCTCGATGTCGTCCCACGGGATGTCGACGACCTGCTGCATCATCAGGAAGCCGACGAGCACGAGCGCCGGGACGGCGGCCTCGTTGGGGATGTGCACGACGACCGGCGAGAGGACCGTCGCCAGCAGGAACAGCAGGCCGGTGACGATGCCTGCCAGCCCGGTGCGCGCACCGTCTCCCACACCGGAGGCCGACTCGACGTATGCGGTGTTGCTCGACACGCTGGCCGCGCCGCCAGCGACAGCGCCGAGCGAGTCGACGATGAGGATCCGCTGAGCACCTTCCGGTGTGCCGTCCTCGTCGTTGAGTCCGGCCTCGGCGCCGATCGCGGTCATCGTGCCCATCGTGTCGAAGAAGTCGGCGAGCAGGAGCGTGAAGACGAGCAGGACGGTCGTCACGAACCCGACCTGCTCGAACGACCCCAGGAGGGAGAACTGGCCCAGCAGGGAGAAGTCGGGCAGATCCACGAAGGCGTCGGGGACGGTCGGGACGTTGAGGTTCCAGCCCTTCGACTGCGGGTCGCCCCCCGAGGCGCCGGAGTCGGTGATCGCCTCGACGACGACAGCGATGACGGTGGTCGCCAGGATGCCCAGCAGGATCGCGCCGTGCACACCGCGGGCGTACAGGGCCAGCATGATCAGCAACCCGACGCAGAAGACGAGGACCGGCCATCCGGAGAGCGTGCCCCCGATGCCGAGGCCGATCGGCGGGGAGGCGTTGCCCGTCGTCCGTACGACTCCGGCGTTGACGAGCCCGACCAGGGCGATGAACAGGCCGATGCCCACCGAGATCGCGGTCTTGATCGGCAGCGGGACGGCGTCGAAGACCGCCTTGCGGAAGCCGGTGAGGACCAGCACGAGGATGATGAGGCCCTCGAGCACCACGAGCCCCATGGCGTCGGCCCACGTCATCCGGTTGGCGATCGAGTACGCGACGAACGCGTTGAGGCCGAGTCCGGCCGCCATGGCGAGCGGGAAGTTGGCGACGGCGCCCATCAGGATGCTCATGACGCCCGCAACCAGCGCCGTACCGGCCGCTACGAGCGCGAAGGCCTCCGCCTGCGACCCGCCGCCCAGGTAGTTACCGTCCACGTCCTGCACACCGGCGATGATGATCGGGTTCAGCACGATGATGTAGGCCATCGTGAAGAACGTGACGACACCGCCGCGGATCTCGCGGGTGACGCTCGAACCTCGTTCTGAGATCTTGAAGAACCGGTCGAGAGACCCGGTCTCGGTCTGGGTGGACATGACGCTCCTGACAGGACGAATGAGGACGGAATCCGCCGCGGGGTACTGTATGGGCGTGGCGGAAGGCAGGCGGAAGCTCAACTCGGACGCGGCCCCCAAGCGTGGTCGCGGCCGAGCCGAGACCCGTCGCGCCGGGAGCCGCAAGGCTGATCGTGCCGTGCCGAAGGACCGACCCGCAAGCACTCGCCGCGCCGGACAGGCTGTGGCCCCGGTCACGGCGGCACCGGCACCTGAGCCGGTGCGCGCCGAGCCGCCGCCACAGGCACGTCCCGAGCCGCAGCCCGGGCCACGCCACGAGCCGAAGGCAGACCCATCACCGCCTCGTCGTCGGGCCCACGGGCTGGACCGCCCAGAGGTCACCGAGCTGGAGATCGGCAGCACGGTCCACCGCGTGGTCCCCGACCCCAAGCCGCTCGACGTCGACGGCATCCGCACGATGACGGTCGGATCCATCCTGTGGCTTGCCGCAGGGCTGGCGCTCCTTCCCTTCCTCGGCACGCTGCAGCGCAACGGTGACGTGTGGTGGCTGTGGACCTGTCTCGCCGGGTTCG
>NZ_JARBCJ010000075.1:0-14394 GCF_028803055.1 Mumia sp. | reverse complement strand
CGCGCGCACCCGAGACGACCGGGTCTCGCCGGCTGCAGTCGTCTCCCTCGTCGCCGCGCTCGGTGCGGCGACCTTCGCCGGGTGCGCCGTCGCCACCCTCGACGCTGGACGCGCGGCGACCGCAGCCGAGGCTGCCGGTGCAGACCTCCGGGTCTCCGGATCCTCGCTCGACCCGGAGAGGGTGGCAGAGCTCTCGCGTCTCGCCGACGTGCGGGCCTCGGTGACCTTGACGGACGGGTCGGACGTGAGCGTGCGGTCGGGCACGACTGCCTACGCGACGCGCGTTCTCACCGACGCCCTCGCGCTCGAGGACGTCCAGCGCGACGTGCCCGGGGCCGTCCCGGGTGTCGATCGACTGGCGGCTCCGATCGACGGTCGCGTGCCGGTCGTCGTGTCCCAGGCGCTCGCCGACAGCCTCGAGGGAGAGCGAGACGTCACCGTCGACCGTGTCCCGTCCCGCGTCGTGGCCGTCGGGCCCGCGCGCCTGGCCGGTGTCCCCGACCAGCTCTGGGTCCTCGCCGACCGTGATGCCCTGGGCGACGAGCGCCCCGAGTACGATCCGGTCCTCTCCGTTCTCTCCTCGACGACCGGCGCGCCACCGCCCGCGCTCGCGCGTCGGGCCGCGAGGCTGTTCCCCGACGCCACGGTCACGACGCCCGCCAGGGAGGAGACGGTCCTCGCGGAGAACCCGGTCGTCGCTGGTGTCGACGTGGTCGCCGGGGTAGCTGCCGCGATGGCAGCCCTGCTCGTGGGCGTGACGGTCGTCATGGCCCTGGTGGCCGGTGCCGCCTCCCGCACGCGTGACCTCGCGGTGGTGCGCGCGCTCGGCCTCGCCGCGCGACGCGCCCGGGTGCTTCCCCTGTGGGAGGTCGGTCTGCTCGTCGTCGTCGCAGGAGCGGTCGGTGCGGTAGTGGGCGTCGTGCTGCCGCTGCTCCTCCTGGGCGCCATCGACCTGCACCCTGTCACCGGCGGCGACGCGCGGCCGCCGACGACGTTCCCGGTGCTCTGGTTGGCCCTCGTCGCGGTGGGCGCTCTGCTCGTCACCGTCGCCGGGGCGCTCCTCGCCGCCGAAGGATCCGCGCGCAGGGAGCTGACCAGCTCGCTCAGGATGATGGGAGAGGCATCTGAGGTGACCACAGCCGAGACAGCCGCGGCAGGCGGGGCGATCGTGTGCTCCGACCTCGTCCGCGTCTTCAGCACGCGTGGCGTCGAGGTGCAGGCGTTGCAAGGGTTGAGCCTGCACGTCGACGCCGGGTCGGTCGTGGCCGTGGTCGGTGCGTCGGGTTCCGGGAAGTCCACGCTGCTGGGGATCCTCTCCGGACTCGACGTCCCCACCGCGGGCCGCGCCGTGGTCGCGGACCACGACCTGCTGTCGATGGGGCGGAGCGAACGCGTCCGGTTCCGACGGAACAGTGTCGGGTTCGTGTGGCAGCAGACCGCACGCAACCTCCTCCCGTACCTCACCGCGGGCGAGAATGTCTCGCTCGTGGGAGCCGTGGGGCGTCAGTCCTCACGACGGCGGGCGGTGCTCGCCGACGAGCTGCTCGAGCTCCTCGGCGTCGCCGACTGCCGCGACCGCCGGCCCCCCGCTCTCTCGGGCGGCCAGCAGCAGCGCGTGGCGATCGCCCGCGCTCTGGTCGGTCCCCGCCGCGTCCTGCTGGCCGACGAGCCGACCGGCGAGCTCGACGACGCGGCGAGCGCGGAGGTCCTCGGGGCGATGAACGACGTGAGCCGGGAGCGAGGGACGACGGTCCTGATCGTCACCCACGACGCGACGGTGACCGAGCACGTGAGCCGGACGGTGCAGATCCGCGACGGACGTACGTCGACGGAGGTCCTTCGACGCGCATCCGTCGACGAGAGCGGGGAGGACACCGTGATCGCTGAGGAGTACGCCGTTCTCGACCGTGTCGGGCGTCTGCAGCTGCCCGACGAGTTCACCCGTGCGCTCGACCTGCGGCACCGGGTCCGCCTCGCGCTCGAGAGCGACCACGTGGGTGTCTGGCCGGGCGAGCGTCACGGCACCGAGGGCGCCGACGACCGCGGACCGCGTACGAACGGCGACGGGGGTGCCCGATGAGTGCGCAGCCCGCGGTCCGCGCGGACGCGGCCGGCCGGGTCTTCTGGACCCCTGCCGGCGAGGTGCACGCCTGCAAGGGCGTGACGCTCGAGGCGCGCCCCGGCGAGCTCGTCGTCGTCCGCGGTCCCTCGGGCTCGGGCAAGACGACCCTGCTCAACCTGCTGGGTGGCCTGGACCGTCCCACCTCCGGGCGCGTCGAGCTCGTCGGCACCGACACAGCGACCGCGACGGAGGACGAGCTGCTTCGCCTGCGCAGGGACGCGGTGGGGTTCGTCTTCCAGTCCTTCGGCCTGCTCCCCGTCCTGACCGCCGTGGAGAACGTGGAGGTCCCGCTGCGGATCCGTAGGGTCGACGCGGCGGAGCGAGGACGACGCGTCGAGGAGACGCTGGCTGCCGTCGGACTGGCCGACCACGGCCGACAGCGGCCGGACGAGCTGTCGGGAGGCCAGCAGCAGCGGGTCGCGGTCGCCCGGGCGCTGGTCGCCGAGCCGGCTCTGCTCATCGCGGACGAACCCACCGGCCAGCTCGACAGCCGTACCGCTGCCTCCGTCATGGACCTGATCGTCGAGCTGGTGCACCGGCGAGGGATCGCGGCGGTCGTCGCGACCCACGACCCGCTGCTCGTCGAGCGCGCCGACCGGGTTCTCACGCTGCGCGGCGGGACGGTGGTCGGTGCCCCGGTCGGTGCGCCCGGCAACGACGAAGCCGTGACCGGTCGGGGACCGGTCACGGCTCCGGACGGCGGAGGTGGCGGGATTTGAACCCGCGAGAGGTTTTATCCTCAACCCGCTTAGCAGGCGGGCGCACTAGGCCACTATGCGACACCTCCGAGGGTGCCGCTCAAGGCTACTAGGTCACGCGTCGGCCGAACCAGTCGGGGGCGGGCCTCACTCGGCGGGCGGCAGCGGGCGGTATCCGTGCGAGCTGTCCAGCCGCGCCCTGATCTCACGCTGGACCTCCAGCGCGCGGGCACCGAACAGCATCAGCGGCAGCTCGGTCGTACGCGCGTGCTCGAGGCCGATGACCAACGTCGGGGTGCCCTCGGCCGACGGCTTGTCGTCAACACGCTCGACCTGGCTCCACAGCGCCTGACGCACACCGACTCCGCGGACACGGTGGACCTGATAACCCGTGGGGGTCAGCGTGAGCAGGCGCGGCGGCCACCGCAGCGCCGCCAGCGACGCGACGACCAGCAGCCCGACGAGGACGGAGGCGACGACTCCCCAGATCGCGGCGTCACCGCCGATCGTGAGGAGCACGGCCGCGACGACGGCGCCGACCGCGGCGACCATCATGCGGATGCCGAAGAGCCTCAGCGCCAGGAACAGCGTGAGGCGGTACGTGGAAGATCTCGTCGTCTCATTCATGGAGCAGAGGGGGCGGGATTCGAACCCGCGGCTGACATCGCTGCCAGCGACCGCTTTCAAGGCGGTTCCGATCGGCCACTCCGGCACCCCTCCTCGACGCCGTGCGCGCACGACGCCGAGTCGATTGTCGCACCCGCGCGCGGCGGGCTCGACCGGCGGATCCCTACTTGAGCGCCGCGAAGCGAGGTGGCTCGGGACGGACGAAGGTGTCGCCGTCGCGGCGTGCGGCCCGGCGGCCCGAGCGGGACGTCGACCCGGGATCGAGTGCGCGGATCGCGAGGCCGAGGCCGAGGCCGAGGATCGCGGAGTACAGCGTGGAGAGCGCGACGTAGGTCGTGTCGGCGTTCGGGGACCCGAGCGCCGTCGCCATCACGGCCGTGCCGACGACGCCGAACGCGCACATCCACCAGCCCTGGCGCCGGTTGGACCGGGTGCTGACCCCCCAGACGAGGGCAGGGAACCCGATCAGCACCTCGGTCGGCCGGGGCACGCCGCCGATCGTCTCGCGCAGCCAGACCACCGCGTCGTCGATCGCCTCGACGACCCCGGGAGAGCCGTACGAGCGGACGATCGTCCCGTAGACGAGCAGCACCGCGACCAGTCCGGCGCCACCGACGATGAGCGCGACGCCTCGGCGCCCCAGACCGTGGAGGCCGGCCCCGAGGCTCCAGACGATGCCGAACGTGGCGGCGAGCGCGGCACCGAGGACCAGGAGGTAGTAGCGCTGGTAGACCAGCGGGGCGTTCCAGGCGGCGACGGCGACCGCGGCGCTCGTCGCGACCACGAGCGCGATCGTGTACTCCCGGACGACCGCCGACACCGACTCGGCCGGACGGGTCATCAGGACGGCGAGCACGGCGCCGAAGGTCGCGGTCAGGACGGAGGCGGCTGCCATCGCCCACGACCACTCGGTGAGGAGGGCGATCGCGCTGAGGATGGCGACGAGCGTGGCCCAGAGAGCGCTGCGGCCCCCGCTGCGGCGGGCGACCCCGGCGGTGAAGACGACGGCGAGGAGCGCAGCCCCGTAGCGGGCATAGCCGTCGGGAAACCCGACGGCCGCCACCGAGGTGAGAGCGACGGCGAAGCCCGCGAGCCAGGCGAGGAAGAGTCCGCTGACCCCCGCCGCGCGCAACGCCTTCATGCTGAAGCGCGGCTCTCGCACGGGCGGGATGTAGCTGATGGTGTCGGCGCTGCGGCGCGGTGCGGCGCGGCGTCCTCCTGCGGTGCTCACGGCGTCGCTCCCTGGTGGCCGTCGGTGGCCGTCGGCGAGACCGGCGCGGCGATGCGGCGGTTGGCGAGCGACGGGTTGGTCGCGCGGGCGCCCTCGAGGCGCTCGGTCGAGAGGGACGCGCGTACGACTGTGGGCTCCTCGCCCGCGGACGCGACGACCACGCCGAGCGGGTCGACGACCATGCTGAGGCCGACGTACTTCCCGCACTGGTCGGCGGCCACGACGTCGATGGTGTTCTCGATCGCCCGCGCGCGCAGCAGGGTGGTCCAGTGGTCCTCCTTGAGAGGACCTCGCACCCAGGCGGCGGGGACGCAGAGCACGTCGGCGCCGGCGTCGACGAGCATCCGCGCCATCTCGGGGAACCGGAGGTCGTAGCAGGTCATCAACCCGACCCGTCGACCCGCGACCTCGAGGACGGCCGGCGCGATCTCGCCCGCGGCGAGGCGCTCGGACTCGGCGTACCCGAACGAGTCGTAGAGGTGGATCTTGCGGTACGAGGCAGCGAGGCTGCCGTCGGGGGCGAAGGCCAGGAGCACGTTGTACGGCAGACCCGGGCCGCCCGCCGATGCTGGACGCGCCTCGAACCCTCCGCCGACCACGTACGCGCCCAGCCGGCGCGCGTGCGCTGCCAGGAGCTCCGCGAACGGCCCGTCCAGCGGCTCCGCGACCGCGCTCAGGTCGAGGGACCCGTCACCGAAGTCGTGCATCGTCGCCTCGGGGAGGACGACGAGGTCGAGTCCGTCGTGCGGACCGAGCGTGCCGAGGACGTCGTCGACCAACGTGCGGTTCGTCGCGGCGTCGGTCGTCGCGCTCAGCTGGACGAGGGCGACCTGCATACGTCCATCTTTGCAGCCGACCCCCAGGCTCCGGCAGGGTGAGGTGCGTGACCGACGCGAGGAGCTCGCCCGAGCGGTCGCCACACGACGTGCCCTACGACGCGATCGTGCTGGCGGGCGGCGCGTCCAGGCGCTTCGGCTCCGACAAGCTCGGCGTCCTCGTCGAGGGCGTCCCTCTGCTCGACCGTGCGCTGCTCGCGGTGTCGGAGGCCGAGCGGCGGGTCGTCGTCGGTCCCCGTCGGGTCACTGCGGTCGACGTCGAGTGGGTGCGCGAGGAGCCCCCCGGCTCGGGGCCGGCGAACGCCGTCGCCGCCGGGCTCCGTCGGTGCGCGGCGCCGTACGTCGTGCTCCTCGCGGGCGACCTTCCCTACGTCGCTGCCGGCACCGTCGACCGTCTCCTCGGCGCGATCGCTGCCGACCGGGACTTTGCGGGAGCGATGCTCGTCGACGACGACGGACGCACCCAGCAGCTGTGCAGCGCCTGGCACCGTGACGCCCTGGAGGGCGCGTCCGCCCGCCGCCCGGACTGGGTCGACGTGTCGATGCGGACCCTCGTCGAGCCGCTCCGGGTGAGTCAGATCGCGTCGTCGGGGCGGGAGGCGCGAGACATCGACCGCCCTGAGGACATAACGTCGGACCCATGAGCCTGCAGGACTGGACCGACGCCGTCTGTGTCGAGCTCGGGATCGAGCCGGACTACGACCTGGACGCCATCCTCGAGACCGCCCGCGACGTGGCCCACGGCGTGGAGCGTCGCGCCGCTCCGGTGACGGCCTTCCTGGTCGGATACGCCGCGGCCACGTCGGGGGGCACCCCCGAGGACCTCGACCGCGCGCTGGACCAGGTGACCGCCCTGGCGACCCGCTGGGAGGAGTAGCCACCGGTACGGTGACGTCATGCGTGCCGTGGTCGTGAAGGAGCCCGGAGGGCCCGAGGCGTTGGTCGTGGTCGACCGTGAGGATCCCGTCGCGGGGCCTGGCGAGGTCGTGGTGGAGGTGGTCGCGGCTGGTGTCAACCGCGCCGACGTCCTCCAGCGGCAGGGGAACTACGCGCCGCCCCCGGGAGCCAGCGACGTGCTCGGGCTCGAGGTCTCCGGCATCGTGCACTCCGTCGGCGACGGGGTCACCCGCTGGCGGACCGGTGATCCTGTGGTCGCCCTGCTCGCCGCAGGCGGGTACGCCGAGAAGGTCGCCGTCCCGCAGGAGCAGGTCGCGCCCCTGCCCGAGGGCATGGACCCGGTCCAGGCCGGCGGGATCATGGAGGTCGCGGCGACCGTCTGGTCCAACGTCTTCATGACGGCCGACCTGCAGCCCGGCGAGCGTCTGCTCGTCCACGGTGGCGCCTCCGGGATCGGCACGATGGCGATCCAGCTCGCCAAGGCCTTCGGGGCGTGGATCGCCGTCACGGCCGGCTCTGAGGACAAGCTCACCGCCTGCCGCGAGCTCGGCGCCGACCTGGCGATCAACTACCGGGAGGCCGACTTCGTGGAGGGCATCCGTGCCGCCACCGAGGGCCACGGCGCCGACGTCATCCTCGACAACATGGGTGCCGCCTATCTCCCCCGCAACGTCTCCGCGCTGGCCCGCGACGGCCGGCTCGTCGTCATCGGCCTCCAGGGCGGGGTCAAGGGCGAGCTCAACCTCGGTGCGCTCCTGGCCAAGCGCGCCACGGTCGGTGCGTACGGGCTGCGTGCACGCCCGGTCTCCCAGAAGGGCGAGATCGTCCAGAGCCTGGTCGACAACGTGTGGCCGCTCTTCGTCGACCAGAGCGTCCGTCCCGTGATCCACGACGTCCTCCCGCTGGAGCGCGTCCAGGACGCCCACCGGGTCCTCGACGACTCCGGCAACATCGGCAAGGTCGTGCTCACCCCGTGATCGAGCTCGAGTGCGGCGCGTGGTCGGCGACGGTGGCCACGCACGGGGGTGGACTGGTGGCGCTGCGCCAGCACGGCCGAGACGTCGTGGTGCCTCAGGACGGGGACGGCAGCCACCCGGCGTACAGCGGCGCCGTGCTGGCGCCCTGGCCGAACCGCCTCGAGGACGGGGTCTACACGTTCGAGGGCGTCACGTACGAGGTCCCGATCAACGAGCCCGAGGCTGCGACCGCGCTGCACGGGCTGGTGCACGACATCGCGTGGACGGTCGCCGCCGCGACGCCAGAGAGCGTGCGGCTCACCGTCGAGGTGCCACGCTCTGCGGGATTCCCCTTCACTGTGCGCCTCGACCTCGACTACGTGCTGTCGTCGGGCGGTCTCAACGTCGCGTTGACCGCGACCAACGCCGGTGACGTGGCGGCGCCGTACGGGTGCGGCTTCCATCCGTACCTCGTGCTGGACGAGGGCGACGAGACGCCGCTGTGGATCCCCGCCGAGAGCTATCTCGAGACCACCCCTGTACGCCACCTGCCGCTGCGGCGGAAGGAGGTGGCCGGCAGCCCGTACGACTTCGGGTCGACCCGCCCGCTGGGGAGCACGGTTCTCGACTACGCCTACACCGACCTGCGCCGTGACGAGACCGGCGAGGTCGTGGTCCGCGTCGGCGGGACGGAGGTGCGGTGCGGACCCGGGGTGCTCTGGTTGCAGGCCTACACGCCCGAGGGCCGCGGATCGCTCGCGGTCGAGCCCTGCTCCAGCCCCGCCAACGCCTTCCGGAGCGGGCACGACCTCGTCGTCCTCCAGCCGGGGAGCAGACACGTGCTCACCTGGACGATCCGCCGACCGTGACTACAGTGGACGGCATGTCAGGAGACCCGTTCGAGCGCGCCGAAATCTCTGACCAGCACCGTGTCGTCGGACCCGACGGCCAGGAGGTCGAGCCCGTCGAGAGCGAGGACGAGGGCGGTCACCGCCCGGTCACCGACCTCGTCGAGCAACCCGCGAAGGTCATGCGGATCGGGAGCATGATCCGACAGCTCCTCGAAGAGGTGAAGTCTGCGCCGCTGGACGTGGCCAGTCGGGTCCGGCTCCGGGACATCCACCAGACCTCCATCAAGGAGCTCGAGGACGGGCTCGCGCCGGAGCTGGTGGAGGAGCTGGAGCGCCTGAGTCTCCCGTTCGACAAGGAGACGCCGTCCGAAGACGAGCTCCGGATCGCCCAGGCGCAGCTGGTCGGCTGGCTCGAAGGGCTGTTCCACGGGATCCAGACCGCGATCTACGCCCAGCAGATCGCCGCTCAGTCGCAGCTCCAGCAGATGCGACGAGCGCTGCCGGGGGCTCCGGGCGCCTCGCCACAGGGCCTGCGCCCCGGGATGCCGGGCTATCAGCAGCCCGAGGAGGGCCAGCAGCCCCGCCCGGGGATGTACCTCTGAGAATCTATTCGCTGGCCCAGACCTTGTAGCAGGTGATTCACTGTCCTCTTCGTCGCGCGAAGGGGAGGCCAGATCATGCGCACCAGCTTCAGTCACAGCCGGACCAGCGGTCGACTCGACGCGTCGCTCGATGTCGTGCCGCCCTGCGTGTCGATGCGAGACGTCTACGACACGCTCGCGGATCCGTGCGAGTCGAGGCACGCCTGGAATGGGGCTCGGGACCAGGCGGCCGAGGCCTGTGCCTCCTGCCCGCTGCTCGCCACGTGCCTCTATCGGGCGGTCGTCGAGGGGGACGTCGAGGGCTACGTCGCCTGCACGTTGCCGCAGGAGCGGCACGAGATCCGCAGCCGTCTCGGCATCACGGTGAGCGCTGTGGACACCGACCGGCTCGCCGGACTGCGTCCGACAGACTCGGTGCCGGGTCCCCACGACGTCCTCGCGGCACGGCGCGCGTACCCGAGCGACACCTTCGCCCAGCTCGCCGATCGTCTCGGCTGCTCGGTCTCCACCGTCAAGCGCCGCGTGCGCGAGGCATCGAGTGAGGGCGCCCGGCCGTCTCGCACGGCCGTTCCGAGCGTCGACGCGGTTCTCGACGTCTTCGACGAGGTCGTCGGCAACGCGCCCACCCATGTCGTGGCGAGCCGCGTGCGGAGGCGCCACGTCTCCAGCGGGCAGGGACGGCCCCGGCGGGGTGCCTGTGAGTGGTACTCGGCACCGTCGCCGCACCGGTCGACGGTGACACCCGCGTCAGATACGGTGTGACGCAGGCAACACGTACCTGGTTCCCGCTGAGTAACGCCCATCTGCCGGTTGAGTATTTGCGCGCTGATTCGTGCTTTGTCGCACCTGTTTGACTCCTTGCATCTCGTAGCTCGAAGGGGATGCAAAGATCATGCGCACCGGCTCCACTCAGAACCCGTCCACCCGCCGTCAGGTCGACGCATCGCTCGACGTCGTCCCGCCCTGCGCGACGATGGCCGACGTCTACGACACGCTCTCCGTCCCGCTCGAGGACGTCTCGAGCTCCGGTGAGTCGTGGGACGCCTGGCAGGCGGCTCATGACAAGGCGGCCGAGGCATGTGCCTCCTGCCCCCTCCTCGTCCAGTGCCTCTATCGGGCCGTGGTCGACGGAGAGGTTGCCGGGTACGTGGCCTGCACCTCGCCGCAGGAGCGCCACGAGATCCGCAACCGTCTCGGCATCACGGTGGGCAATCCCGACATCGACCGCATCGCGGGCGTCCGTACGGCGGGCTCACCGGTCGATCACGAGGCGGTCCTGGCGGCGCGGCGGGCCAACCCGAGCGACACGTTCGCCCAGCTCGCCGAGCGCCTCGGGTGCTCGCTGTCCACCGTCAAGCGGCACCTTCGGCAGGCCTCGAGCCGGCCCCGTCAAGCGGGTGCGCGCCACGCTCGCACGGCACCGCCCAGTGTCGACGAGGTGCTCGACGTGTTCGACGAGGTCGTCGGCCACGCACCGATCTGTGCGTTGACCGCCTGATTCCCGGTGGCCGGCCGCGCACGGGGGCGGCCGGCCCAGCGGGACCTCAGAGGTACTTCTCGAGCTCCCGCACGACGCCGTCGTTCTCGACCGTCTCGGTGACGTCGTCGGCCACCGCCTGGACGTGCAGCGGAGCGTGCCCCATCGCGACGCCTCGGCCGGCCCACTCGAGCATCTCGACGTCGTTGGAGCCGTCGCCGATCGCCAGCACGTCGGCGCGGTCGACACCCAGCTCGGCGCACACGTGCTCCAGACCGGCCGCCTTGGAGACGCCCTCCGGCGCCAGGTCGAGCCAGGCCGTGTAACCGACGTAGTAGTTCGTACCCTCCAGGCCCAACGAGTGCGCGAGCTCGGCGAACTCCTCCGCCGAGGAGTCGGGGCTGCGGACGATCACGCGGGTGACCGGCTCGGCGATGAGGTCCTCGATCGGCTCGTGAGCGATCTCGCCACCCAGCTCCCCGTCGGGGAACGGCTTGTTCATGCGGAAGCCGACGCCCACGTTCTCCACGGCCACGGCGGCCTCCGGCACCTCCGCCATCAGAGCGCGCACGGCCGGGCCGGCGTCGAAGGTGACGGTGTGGAGGATCGTGATCGGATCGTAGGAGAACACCACGGAGCCGTTGCTGGCGACCGCGAGGCCCTCGGTGAACCCGAGCTTCTGGACCGCGTCCATGACGCCGGAGACGGAGCGGCCGGTCGAGATCACGCAGTGCATCCCGGCCTCGGCGGTCGCGCGGACCGCCTGGCGTACGGCGTCGGTCATCTCGTTGTCGTAGTCGACGATCGTGCCGTCCACGTCCAGGGCCACGATGCGTGGCCTCCAGGTCGTGGCGGCGCCGTCGGTGGTGTGCGAGGTCAACGTCAAGACAGCGGCTCCAAGATCTCTCGGCCTGCGAGGTAGGGCTGCAGCGCCACGGGGACCCGGACTGACCCGTCGGCCTGCTGGTGGTTTTCGAGGAGGGCGATGATCGTCCGGGTCGACGCCATCAACGTGCCGTTGAGAGTCGCCAGCGGGGTGACCTGCTCGCCGTCACGCATGCGGATGCCGAGACGGCGCGCCTGGAAGCTGGTGCAGTTGGAGGCGGAGGTCAGCTCGCGGTACTTGCCTTGGGTGGGGATCCACGCCTCGCAGTCGAACTTGCGGATCGCCGAGAGACCGAGGTCGCCGGCCGCCACGTCGATCACGCGGTACGGGAGCTCGAGCGCGTTGAGCCAGTCCTGCTCGTGGGCCAGCAGCTCCTCGTGGACCGCGTAGGAGTCCTCGGGTGTCGCGTAGACGAACATCTCCACCTTGTCGAACCAGTGCACCCGGAAGATGCCCCGGGTGTCCTTGCCGTACGAGCCTGCCTCGCGGCGGTAGCACGGGCTGAACCCGGCGTAACGGCGCGGCAAAGACTCGGCGTCGAGGATCTCGTCGGAGTGGTACGCCGCGAGCGGCACCTCCGACGTGCCGACGAGGTAGAGGTCGTCCTTCTCGAGGTGGTAGACGTCGTCGGCGGCCTGCCCGAGGAATCCGGTCCCCTCCATGGCGGACGGCTTCACCAGCGCCGGCGGGATCATCGGAGTGAAGCCCCACGCCGTCGCGCGGTCCATCGCCATCTGGACCAGAGCCAGCTCGAGCTGGGCGCCGATGCCGGTGAGGAAGTAGAAGCGGGCACCGCTCACCTTGGCGCCCCGCTCGATGTCGAAGGCGCCGAGGCGCTTGCCGATCTCGATGTGGTCGAGCGGCGTGAAGCCCTCGGCGGCGAAGTCGCGCGGCTTCCCGACGGTCTCGCGGACCACGAAGTCGTCCTCGCCGCCGGGGGGCGACTCCGGCGCGGCGAGGTTGGGGAGCGTCGCGAGCAGCGTGTCGAAGAGGCGACCGGCCTCACCGGACGCGGCGTCGGCCTCCTTGACCTGGGCGGAGAGCTCCCGGGTGCGAGCGAGGATCTCGGCCTTCTCGTCACCGGTGGCGCGGGCAACCTGCTTGCCGAGCTGCTTCTGCTCGGCACGGAGCGCCTCGTACCGGCCGATCGCCGATCGACGGGCCTCGTCGGCCGCGATGAGCTCGTCGACGACAGCCTCAGACTCGCCACGGCGGCGCTGGGCGGCGCGGATCTCGTCAGGGTTGTCACGGAGCGTACGAACGTCGATCATTCCCCAAGCCTATCGGCGGGCCGGACACGACTACCCTGATCGGGTGCCGATCGACCTCCGCCGCGCCCGTCCGGCGCGCCCAGTCCTCGTGCCCGCGCTGGTCGGCCTCCTGGTCGCCGTCTTCGTCGGGCTCACCGCCGCCGTCTGGTGGGAGTGGGCTCCTCTGCTGGATCTCGACCAGGCGGTCGCCGACGCCGCGCACGACGCGGTCGCGGGCCGGGAGATGCTGATCGACACCCTGCTGTGGGTCGCCGACGGTCTCGGGCCGTGGACGCTGCGCATCGTGATGGGGCTGACCGTCCTGGTCGCGGTGTGGCGCAGGGCCTATCGCCTCGCGGTGTGGATCGCGCTGACGATCGCGGTCCAGTTCACCGCCGTGTACGTCATCAAGCGGACCGTGGACCGGTCGAGGCCGGCCTTCGACGACCCCTTCCAGACGCTCACCTCGTACTCGTTCCCCAGCGGGCACGCCACCGCAGGCGCGACGTTCTCGACGGTCATGGTGATCGTGACGCTGCTCCTGATGCGTCGCGGTCTGCTGCGCAAGGCCGTCATCACGATCTGGATCCTCCTCGGCCTCGCCGCCGGCCTGGACCGCATCTTCCTGGGTGTCCACTACCTGTCCGACGTGGTGGCCGGCTTCGCCCTCGGGACCGCGATCCCGCTCGCGCTGTGGTGGCTGCTGATGCGGCCCGTGTTCGCCGTGGAGGAGCCGTCGCACCCCGGCGTCTCGGGCACCGGACGACGCCAGGTCGGCGTGGTGCTCAACCCGGTCAAGGTCGGCGACGTCGCGGCGTTCCGCGAGCGGGTGGCGGAGGCGGCTGCACGTCACGGCTGGGCCGAGCCGGTGTTCTTCGAGACGACGGTGGACGACCCTGGCGCCGCCCAGGCGGTCGAGGCGCTCGAGGGCGAGGCGGACCTGGTGATCGTCGCGGGGGGCGACGGGACGGTCCGCGAGGCCTGCGGAGAGCTGGCGCGCAGCGGGATCGGCGTGGGCATCGTGCCGCTCGGCACCGGCAACCTTCTCGCACGCAACCTCTCGCTGCCCCTGCACCTGGTCGACGCCATCGACAACGCCTTCACCGGTCAGGACCGCGCGGTCGACGTCGTCCGCCTGCAGATCGACGGGTCGGAGGACAGCACCACCTTCCTCGTGATGGCGGGGGTCGGCTTCGACGCCGCGGTCATGACCGGCACGAACGAGCAGCTGAAGAAGAAGGTCGGCTGGTTGGCCTACGTCGTATCGGGCGCCACGCAGGTGCTCCGCTTCCCCACCACACGGGTGCAGATCGCGGTCGATGGCGGGGCGTTCGTACGGCGCCGAGCCCTGACCGTGATCGTCGGCAACGTCGGCTTCCTGCAAGGGGGCCTTCCCCTGCTGCCGGACGCGCAGATCGACGACGGGGTGCTCGATGTGGTGGCGATCTCGCCACCACACAAGTTCGCGTTCCTCTCCGTCGGGCTGCGCCTGTTCGCCCGCGGCAAGCGCACTGACGAACGCCTCGACCGCATGACGGGGCGCACCGTCACCATCCGTACGGACAGGCCCGCGGCCATGCAGCTCGACGGCGATCCCATCGGTGAGCACACCGAGCTGTGCGCGACCGTGGAGCCCGGCGTCCTGCTGGTCCGCGTGCCGCGCTGAGTCGGAATCCGGTCAGTTGACCAAAGATTACGATCCGGTAACGGATGGTACCGATGGGTTCCGCACGCTGTAACTCACTGTTGAACTCAACTTCGCATGTGATGCAGATCGCATCGTCCTCGGAGGGAGTTCACCATGCCTCAGACCCACCCCGCGCCGAAGGGCCGCACACGGCTCGCGGCCGCGGCCACGGGCGCCGCCCTGGTAGCCGGAGTCGGCGGCCTCGTCATCGCCGGTGCACCGGCTGCGAACGCCGCCGACCAGAACCTCAACAAGAGCTTCAACTACACCTGCC